>JAYTNA010000174.1:0-1227 GCA_043748865.1 Saprospiraceae bacterium | reverse complement strand
ACGGTGCGCTGCACCTCAAAAACATTTTATTTCTTTTATTCTACCGAGAGAACGCAGCTCTGCTGCTTAAAAAAACGCCTAAATTATAACTATTATACACTGCAATCTAACACCCTATCCATTTTCGTGCGCATAAATCGCCGCACCGATGATGCCGGCATTGTTTAATAATTTAGCAGGAATAACGGGTGTTTGAATCGTTATTCGTTCTTTATATTCCGAAAATTGTTTACTTGCACCACCTCCGAGCAGAATAAGTTGCGGTTGCAAAAGCATTTCTATCTGTTCTAAATATTCATTAAAACGTTTACCCCATTTGCGCCAAGTTAGATCTTCGCGTTGCCGTGCAGAGTCGGAAGCCATTTTTTCGGCATCAATTCCGCTTTGCAAAAAAATATGTCCGAGTTCCGTGTTGCGCAACAAATGCCCGTCTGTAAAAACAGCCGTACCTAAACCGGTGCCGATTGTAATTAAAATAACTGTGCCTTTTACGCCTTTCCCCTCGCCGAAACGCATTTCAGCTAATCCGGCAGCATCGGCATCGTTCAATGCGATTACTTTTTGTCCGGTTTTTCCTCCGAGAAAAGTTTCAATCGGACAACCAATCCAAGATTTATCCAAATTAGCCGCCGTTAAAGTTTTTCCGTTTTTAATAACAGACGGAAAACCCACACCGATAACGCCCGAATAATTAAATTGTCGCGCTAACTCGGCAATCACATTACCGGCATTTTCGGGTGTGCTTGCAGCCGGCATTTCCAAACGAATACGTTTTTGTACGTATTCTCCTGTAGTAATATCTACTACCGCACCTTTTATGCCGCTTGCGCCGACATCAATACCTAAAATATTCATAACCTTGAGCTTTGAGCTTTGAGCTTGACACGATCAGTCAAAAACTGATTGCTCAGAGCTCAAAGCAATTTATTTAATTACTCGAATTTTCATTTTAATATCTTTCACCGGTCTGTCGCGTCCGTCTTTTTGTGCGGCAGCAATTTTATCCACTACGTCTAAACCGGAAATAATATGACCGAAAACGGTATAATCTCTGTCCAAAAACGGCGTACCACCTGTACTTATGTACGCTTGACGTTGGGCAGAGGAATACCTAAAATTTTTTTGTGCTTCAATTTTGTCGAGTACATCAGCCGTATAAGTTTTTCCTTGAACAATATAAAACTGCGAACCACTCGATGCGCGTTTCGGATTAACAGCATCGCTTTG
>JAYTNA010000173.1:0-2093 GCA_043748865.1 Saprospiraceae bacterium | reverse complement strand
TCATTTAGCCGTCAGCTATCAGCTTTCAGCTTTCAGTATTTGTATTTCAGTTTTTGTGAACTGAAAGCTGAAGGCTGATAGCTGACGGCTAAGAATTAAAAAACATGGAAGATACTAACGTACCGCGCAACACCTCTAACACAGGTAACAACAACGACCGAAAAAAACCTGCCGGTTATCGTCCGACAACCAACGATATGTCGTCGTATGTTTTTGGGAAAATTCCGCCGCAAGCATCCGCTTTGGAAGAAGCGGTATTGGGGGCTTTAATGATTGATAAAGACGCATTGCCGGCTGTTATCGGCGTGGTGCGTGCCGAAAGTTTTTATTCCGATGCGCACCAAGCGATTTACAAAGCGATTGTAGAATTGTTTCGCCAATCGAAACCGATTGATTTATTGACGGTGACGGAACAATTGCGGAGTACCGCCGAACTCGAACTCATCGGCGGCGCTTATTATCTTGTCGAACTCACAAATCGCGTGACTTCGGCGGCAAATATTGAATATCATGCGCGGTTGATTGCACAAAAACATATTCAGCGCGAACTTATTCGCGTTTCTACAAGTATCATTCGCGATGCTTATGAAGATACAACCGATGTTTTCGATTTATTAGATAAAGCCGAACAAAATCTTTTTGCCATCACCGAAACCAATTTATCGCGTTCGTATGAAGGTTTGAATTCGTTGGTACCGCGTTTGTTGAAGCAAATTGAAATGCTCTCGCAACAAAAAGAAGGCTTAACGGGCGTTCCCACCGGTTTTTCGGAATTAGATCGCCTCACTTCCGGTTTTCAACCGAGTGATTTGATTATTATTGCTGCCCGGCCATCAATGGGAAAGACCGCGATGGTTTTATCTTTGGCGCGCAACGCAGCAATGGAATTCGGCAAAGCCGTCGCTTTTTTTTCTTTAGAGATGACGAATTTGCAACTCGTTCAGCGTTTGTTGTCTATGGAATCCGAAATCGGTTCAACAAAATTGCGGAATGGACAAATGGAAACTTATGAGTGGCAACAACTCCATGCTGCGATTGAACGCCTTTCGAAAGCACCGATTTTTATTGACGATACGCCGGGTATTAATATTTTTGAATTACGCGCCAAGT
This sequence comes from Saprospiraceae bacterium, assembly GCA_043748865.1. Taxonomy (GTDB): domain Bacteria; phylum Bacteroidota; class Bacteroidia; order Chitinophagales; family Saprospiraceae; genus JAAFJT01. The sequence goes on along the minus strand of JAYTNA010000173.1, from coordinate 983 downwards.
GCAGAAGATTAAAAGCGCAACACGGTATTGATATGATTATCATTGATTATCTGCAACTTATGACTGCCGGCGCGTCGGAAGGTAAAGGCGGCGGCAATCGCGAACAAGAAATTTCTACCATTTCACGTGCGTTAAAAGGTTTAGCAAAAGAATTAAATGTACCGGTTATTGCACTTTCGCAATTAAGTCGCGCCGTTGAATCGCGCGGCGGATCTAAACGTCCGCAATTGAGTGATTTGCGTGAATCGGGTGCTATAGAACAAGATGCGGATATCGTCGGATTTATTTATCGTCCGGAATACTATCAAATTTTGGAAGATGAAAACGGTAATTCAACCAAAGGTATGGCGGATATTATTATTCAGAAACACCGGAATGGTTCACTCGGCGATGTGCATTTGCGATTCAAAGGCGAGTTTTCAAAATTTATGGACCCCGAAGATTTTAATTTAATGACTATGGGCTCAGATGCGAATTTACCGGCAAATAATATGATTACGCGTTCGTCGAAGATGAATGATGAGGATATACCTTTTTAATCGAAAAATTTAACCGCATAGGCACATAGTTTCGATGTTAAAAACTATGTGCCTATGCGGTTAAAATAAAAACGTTTACCATATTTTTATTTTTCATCGAGCTCTCTAAAACGGTATTTATACAAAATAGATTAATTTTGCGTTCTATAAAAAATATTATTTTGATAACGCAAACGATTTATTTTTTCATTTTTCATTTTATTTTTTTTCAAAAAAATATTTTTAATTTTTTTTCAAAAAATTTTTTGAAAAAAAAATATGCGCTTCTTTTTTTGTCGTGTTGTTTTACGCATTTTATTTTTGCGCAAAATCCTACCCAATCACCACCGACTCCGCCAACTAGTTTTCCTACACAAAACTCAAACGACCCGAACGACACCACCAAAGTACAAATTTTAAATGCGCAAGTACTCACGTTCTCGCTTTTGAAAAACGAGCAAGTGC
>JAYTNA010000172.1:0-4223 GCA_043748865.1 Saprospiraceae bacterium | reverse complement strand
CGGTATTTCTAATTCTAAAGTCAATTTGTCATCTAAAATTTTCCATGATGAAGAAACAACGCCATAATTCGTATGCAAACTTGCTTTAGCATTTGTGATACCGGAATCTATTTGCGGTTTAATAATAATTTCTTTATAACCCGCACCTTCACCGTCTTTTGTGTCGATGCCGGCAACATTTCTGTACATCCAATCGCCCACAGCACCGTAAGCGTAATGATTAAAAGAAGTCATCGAAGGGTCTTGAAAAGTACTGTCCGATTTCATAGAATCCCAACGTTCCCAAATAGTTGTTGCGCCATGCGCTTTTATCGGATAGAGCCACGACGGATAGGTTTCTTGCAAAAGCAATTTATACGCTACATCATTTCTCTCGAAGCGCGTTAAAACCGGATTTAAAAACGGTGTGCCGAGAAAACCGGTGGTGAGGTGATAATTATAAGATTTAATATTATTAACCAATCGCTCAACGGCTTGCGCACGCAAATTTTCGGGCAACATATCGAATTGTAGAGCTAAAATATATGCAGTTTGCGTTTCAGAAATTAAGCGACCGGATTCTGTCGAAAATTCATTTTGAAATTGTTTTTTTATACGCTCCAATAAGGCTTCATAATCTGCAACATCTTCTGGTTTATTCAAAACTTTTGCTGTGTTTATCATAATTTGCGTATTGTAAGCAAAAAAACATTGCGCCACGAGATAATTATCAGTCACTGCCGATTTTTGGCCAATCATACCTTTCGAATCATCAACGCGATAGGATAACCAATCGGCGAATTGAAAACCGCTGTTCCATAAATCGTTTTTGGCAGCCCCGCGTACATAACCTAAATACGCTTTCATACTTGCATATTGATTTTCTAAAAGTCTTTTGTCGCCGTAAACGACGTACATATTGTATGGGATAATCACGCTCGCATCCGACCAACCGGCAGCACCGGCAATTTTTCTACCGGAATTTTTACTCAATACATCCGGAATAACAAAAGGTACTGCACCATCTGCGGCTTGATCTGCGGCAACATCTTTCAACCATTTAGAAAAAAATTGATTCACGTTGAAATTATAAGCGGCGGTACGCGAAAAAACTTCCGCATCGCCTGTCCAACCTAAACGTTCATCGCGTTGAGGACAATCGGTGGGTACATCTACAAAATTACCGCGTTGTCCCCATTGAATATTTTTTTGAAGTTGGTTGACTAAAGGATTGGAACATTCAAAACTTCCTGTCAGAGCCATATCGGAATACAAAGCAACTGCATGAAAATCATTTACGTTTATATTTGCAATGCCCTCAACTTTTGCATATCTGAAACCAAAAAAGGTAAAATTTGGTTCAAAAACTTCTTCACCACCGTTGAGTATATAAGTTGCTTGAGCTTTTGCTGAGCGCAAATTAGCGAAATAAGGTTCGCCGAATTTATCTAACATTTCAAAATGAGAAAACCTAACCGTGTCACCGGATTTACCGCCATGCGATTTATATTGAATCCATCCGACGATATTCTGCCCGAAATCTATAATATTTTCACCTTTTGCCGATTTAATTAATTTCGGTGTGATATGTTCATGTTTTTTTATCGGTTCGTTTTCGGCTGCGATTAAATAATCTGTCGGATAATTTGCGATTGATACAGATTGGAGACGTTGCAATGCAACGTCTCTACCGCGACGCGCATCTTGAATTTCTCCGTTGTAAATTTCAGAAAAAACAATATCACTTTCCGCAACTTGCCAAGTATTATCGGAAAGAATTGTTTCTTGAGTACCGTCAGTATATTTAATTTCTAATTGAAACAATAAGGCTGTTTCTTTACCGTAAATATTTGTGTTATTAAACCAACCCAATTGCGTACGATACCAACCACTTCCGAGTTTAATATTGATTGTATTTTCTTTTTGAGCAATCAAAGCAGTGACATCAATCGTTTGATATTGAAGATGTTTGTTGTAACTCGTCCACCCCGGCGTTAAATACGCATCGGTAATAAATTCGCTGTTTATTTTCGCACTGTATAGTCCGCGAGATGTTGCAAAAACTGTTGCCGAAGTTATTTTCTTTTTAACAACAAAAGTTTTTTTGAACATCGGAACGATACCGTTGACTGTATCCGATTTTAATCCGGAAGTTATCCAATTCGCTTTCCAATCCGAAGGATTCATCAAAGCTGTATGAAAAGTTGCCTTTGCCCAATCGCTTGAATTATTTTGATTGTCCCAAACACGCACTTGCAAAGTGTATTTTTTATTTGATTGAAGTGCAGCACCTTTATATAAATTAAAGACGGAAGATTCATCTGCAATTTTTCCGGAATTCCAAACCGTATTTTTTCCGTCAGTCACTTGAATTTCATACGCCGTTTGTTTGACATTTTTTTTATCAGACACCAATTCCCAACTGAAGCGCGGGTTTTTTACACCCATGCCCATCGGATTGGTGAGGTTTTCAATTTTTAAATTTTGCAATTTTAATTGAGCAGAAACGCTGAGTGGCAGCGTAAATAAGATGAAAAAATAAAATATCGATTTCTTAAAATTAATTATGTTATACATTTTATTCAGTTGATAAATTTTGATTTTGGATTGTGTCCTTTGCGTTAAAATTAACGCAATGTGCGCAAAGGTTATCGCAAAGTGCGCAATAGTTTTTTAGTTTTAAAAGAAGTCTCCCGCACCGAAACATCGGTAACCATACGAGAATTGTATGAAAAAATTTATTTTAATTACAATGAATTGCCATAACCTACAATAAAAACTGATAAAATGACTGTTGCAATACCAAGCAAAATAGTTCTATAAGTTTTATTCGACACACCACTCCACTCTTTAAAATACATTCCCCATAAATTGGACGTAATAATAATTGTTGCCATGTGCAAAATCCATGAACTTGCGCCGTTGCCGAGTTTACTTTCACCCATACCGTAAAAGAAAAATTGCAAAAACCACGTCATGCCTGCCAACATCGAGAAAAAATAATTTGTTGTCAATGGTGCTTTATCATTCGTATAGTCGCTGAAAGTTCTATTTTTAGCGTTCAGATACATACACCAAATAAAATTAGTCGTTAAACCACCCCAAAGAATGACGACAAAAATCACATTGTTTTGAAAAAGCGGATTGCAGCCTTTAGCGACTGCAACATGCGCCATATCTTTTCCGGCTTCGATACCGAAATTAAAACACGCGCTTAAAATACCGGAAGTTGTAGCGACCGCCAATCCGCGCCAAAGATTAAATTCTTTGATACTTGCTTGTTGTCGCTCCGGCGATAAATCTTTTTCTTTCATAACTCCGGCTTTTCCGCAAATAAAAATACCGAGTAAACAAACCACTACACCGAGCAATACAATTTGTCCACCGGTGTGTTGCAACATGGATGAAAAAGTTTTATCACCACCGGTGCCGACAATATCTCTGTAAATCGGCGGAATGAGTGCACCGAATGCCGAACAAAAACCCAAAGCGATGGACATACCTAATGACATACCCAAATATCGCATCGAAAGCCCGAACGTTAATCCGCCAATACCCCAGAGCAAACCCATTAGGAAAGTATAAAAAAGTGTCGTACCATCAGTTGAACGAATAATGCCCATAAAATCCGGAATTGTCAACCACGCCGCTATAAATGGCACGAGTAACCACGATGCAATGCCGCCGACAATCCAATACGTTTCCCATGACCAATCCTTTACTTTTTTGAACGGAATATAAAAACTGCCGGAAGCGAAGCCGCCGATAGAATGGAAGAGCACGCCTAATAATGCTTGCATTTTTTAATTAAAAATTAAAATTTGAAAATTAAATCCTTGATCTAAAATTATTTCAATCTTACAGCTTTTGCATCAAACATACCCATTAACCTACCTTTTAAATTGTCGGCATCTACTTTATCCAAATCCAATGTCACATCATAACCTTGGGCAGTAAAAGCAATTGTGATTTTATTAGGTGCCTCTTCAATGCTTGTAATTGGGATTTTTTCTTTTGTAGAATCCGTAGAATCTGTCAAGTCGCCCGTGAGTTTACCGTCTTTGCGTACCAAGTTTGCAACCAGTTTTTTATCGCCATCCGGTATGCCTATAAATAACATATCCCATTTACCTGCAAAAAAATCGGAGGTGTCTTTAACTGTCGGTGCAGGTGTTGCCGGCGTTAAAGTTGCAGTTTGAGCAAAACTATTTGCCGTTACTGCAAACAATAAAACAAATAGAACA
>JAYTNA010000171.1:0-1177 GCA_043748865.1 Saprospiraceae bacterium | reverse complement strand
TAGTGATACCGGTAGTTTTCAAAAAACCTGCCCAATCCATTTGCGGACAAATTTGTTCCAAATCACCGGCACTCAATTTATTATAAAGTTTTTCCGGATCGCGTTGTTCTACGCGCGTCATAGAAGCTTTTGCCAGGGCATGTTCAAATTTTAAAATATCGTCTTTCGCTTTTTTTGCTTGCACATCAGTAGAACCTGCAAGTTTGAAAACGTTAACGATGTGGTCGTTGTAAGCCGCACGAATTTTTACGGAGCGATCATCTGTTTTTATATAATAATCTCTGTCCGGCAAATGCAAACCACCTTGATAAAATTTCGGAACAATTGCCGTACTATTTTTATCATCTTGATCAATGCCTAAATTGAAAATTGGATCGTAACCTTCGGTATAAAGCACCGCAATTTCATTTAAAAGTTCTTTATAGTTTTTTAAACCTTTGATACGATTTAATGTTGGTTGAAGCGGCATAATGCCGGCAGTTTCAATACCCATTGAGTCCATACCGGCACCATAAAAATCTGATACTTTTTGTTCAATGCTGCCCGCCGGATTTGTTTTTTTAGAAACATCTTCCAAAATTGTTTTTAACGCTTTCCTATTAAATTCTTGCAATTCATTGAAACTGCCCCAACGACTTTCGGAAGCCGGTATCGGCGTATTTTTCAACCAAGTGCCGTTAGCATATTCATAAAAATCATCTTGTGGACGTACAGCTAAGTTCATATTTGCTGCGTCAATAAATTTGCGTTGACCTGCAGGTGTAATGATATTTTTTCCGCCGGCTGCCGTTGCACCGCTTGTACTCACTTTAGGTGAACAAGAAAAAAAAAGTAAAGTGAAAGTAATTGTCGAGAGTATAATTGTCTTTTTCATTATCAAAAAAAATTTATTTAAAATGATATGCCTAAAATGTGTTTAGCGGCACGTTACAAAATTAGAAAAAGTTACGGATATTTTTCCATAAATATAAAATTCGCTAAGAAAATCCCAATAAGTCATTCATATTATATACACCTTTTTTACCGACAAGCCATTCAGCCGCAGTTAAAGCACCGGAAGCAAAACCGATGCGCGAATGAGCAGTATGCGAAATTTCAATCGTATCCACATCAGAAATATATTGAACAATGTGCGTACCGGGAGCAGGATCAATGCGTTTGGCTTCGATAAGTAAAT
>JAYTNA010000170.1:0-3736 GCA_043748865.1 Saprospiraceae bacterium | reverse complement strand
CCGGTGCGTTTCATTATGGAACTCGAAAATTATACTTTCCCGGAATCTTTGAAATGGCTCGCCAAACGCTATAATATAGAAGTCGAAGAAATTGTTTTGACGCAAGAAGCCATTGAACAACGACAAGAAGCTGATTCGCTGCATATTGTGAATGAACGCGCACTGAAATTTTTTCAAGACCAACTCTTTGAGACCGATAAAGGAAAAAGTATCGGTTTATCCTATTTTAAATCGCGGCAATTCAGAGAAGAAACGATACGCTGTTTTGGTTTGGGTTTCGCTTCCGATCAAGGTGATACACTCACAAAAACTTTAGTCGGCGAAAATTATTCTATTGATTTACTCCGCAAATTAGGTTTGACTACGCAATTTGATCGCGATTTTTTTCGCAACCGCGTGATGTTCACGATTCATAATCTCTCCGGAAAACCGATTGCTTTTGCCGGTCGCATTATGAAAACGGATGCGAATGCGCCGAAATATATAAACTCGCCGGAAACGGAAATATATAATAAAAGTAAAACGCTTTACGGTTTGTATCAAGCACGAAAAGCGATTCAAAAAGCAGATGAATGTATTTTATGCGAAGGTTATACCGATGTCATTTCTTTGCATCAAGCCGGTATTGAAAATGTCGTCGCATCGAGCGGTACATCGCTTACGGTTGAACAAATTCGATTGATAAAACGCTTTACACCCAATGTAAAAATTATTTACGATGGTGACGCTGCCGGCATTAAAGCGGCGTTGCGCGGCATGGATTTAGTTTTGGAAGAAGACCTTAATGTAAAAATTGTTCTATTGCCCGACAAAGAAGATCCGGATAGTTTTGTTCAGAAAGTCGGTGCCGAAAATTTTATTAAACATATTGCCGAAAAATCGCGCGATTTTATTTTCTTCAAAACAGAATTGCTTTTAGAAGATGTCGGCAACGATCCGGTAAAAAAATCGAAACTGATAAAAGATATTGTAACGAGCATTGCAAAAATTCCGGATCCCGTTAAACGTCAACTTTACACCCGCGAATGTGCCGCCATCATGCGCGTTGACGAAAGTATTTTGATTGGTGAAACCGGAAAATTGGTGCGTAAAAGTTTAGAAGAAAAAAAACAACGCGGTAATGCCGCACCGTCGCCTACTTTTTCGGATGAAGTTGCACCGCCCGGAGATAATAAAGAACCGGATGAAAATACACTGATAGAAAAAAAAATAGCACCCATAAGCGATGCAAATTTTTTGGAGCGCGATATTGCACGAATTTTAGTAACTGCCGGACATGAAATTTATGATGACACTACTAAAATTACTGTCGCGCAATTTATTATTTCTAATATCGAAGACGTTTTGAACGAGTTTGATAGTCCGGTTTATCAACGCATTGTGAGTGAAGCGCATAAACAAATTCAATCCGGTGAACCCATTATTGCCGGTTTATTTTTAAATCACGAAGATAGTCATGTACGCAATTTCACATCCGGTATGATGACATCGCCTTACGAGTATTCACATAATTGGGAAGAAAAGTTTAATCGTCCGTTGGAAACGCAGTTAATGCCGGAAAAAAATTTCAAACTCGACAGCGAACAATCCGTTAAACGTTTTAAACTCAGCAAGTTCAATAAATTGTGTCACATGAATAAAGAAACCATTAAAAAAGCAGAACAAGCCGGCGATATGGTTTTGTTGATGAAGCATTTGAAAATCCAACAGCGATTAGAATCTATGCGGAATAGTTTGGCTAAGGAATTGAACTTAGTGATTATTTGATCGGTAAATTATTCATCATTCTTAAATACCAAACCTTGATTGGGTACGTACTTATCATATTCCATATATTCTGCGACATTTTTTGCTGCATCGGCTCCTTTTAATTTCGATACCAAATATAAAGCACCATCTATACCTGCCGAAATGCCGGCAGTTGTTATCACTTTGCCATTATCTACAAAACGGACATTCGATAATACTTTTGTTTTCGGATTTGCTTTTTGCAAACTTTCGATACTCGAATGAAAAGTTGTCGCTGTCTTCCCGTCTAAAATGCCCGCACTACCCAGAACAAATGCACCTGTACAAACCGAAAAATGATATTTTGTCACAGGTTTTCTTTTTTCAATCCAATTGATAACATCTTTATCATTAGAAGCTGCACCTGAGTTGCCGCCAAAAAACGCAAGAATATCTGTAGGTGGCGCGTCGTAGATACTATAATCCGGCATAATTTTTAAAATACCTTGCGATAAGATGAGATTTTTTGTTTTTGAAATCGTTATCACGTTAAATCCCGCATAAGAAAATACTTCCATTGGACCCGCGAAATCTAAAATCTCAACGCCATCTTGTAAATAAAAACCGATATTAATAGGTTTATCGTTCATCATTGCACGGCGTTCGGCAAAAGTCATTTTCATCAACTTCATACCGCAATGCGTACAAAGTCCGGCTTTATCAAAATTTAAATCGTCACACATACTTTTACAAGGTCCGCAGAAATAAGCGGTTGCAGTGTCATTATTGGCAGTGGTTGCAGTCGTTTGCGCATCACAGCAAGAAAAAAACAAAGCACAAGAAATTGAAAACAAATATTTGTACATAATTTTGATTGTAAGAAAACAAAGTTAAACATTATTCAAAAAAAATTAAAAATAAAAACTAATAAACCAATGTCACCAATCAATCTTTTCTTATTTTTGTGGTGGAAAAAAATTCAATCTTCTTGTAAGAAAATTTAATTTTGCGTTATGACAACTGCGACTGCCATACAAAAAATATTAAAAAGTCCGCGTGCTGTTCAACATCTTGATGCAATGAAACAAGCATTGATGGAAGAAACCGAAAAGCGCAAAGCATTCTATGAATGGATTGATGAAAACACAAAAGCTGAATTTATTGGAGGTGAAGTTGTCGTTCACTCTCCGGTAAGTGGAGAGCATTGGATGGCATCCGACTTACTCGCAAGTACATTAAGCGTCTATACCCGGACTAAAAAATTAGGAAAGGTTGGTGTTGAAAAAGTCATGATCAGTTTAACGCACAATGATTATGAACCGGATATTGTGTTTTTCAAAAAAGAAAAAGCAGATATATTCATGCAAGGTCAAGTTTTATTTCCTGCACCGGATTTTATCGTTGAAATTCTTTCAAAAAAAACGGCGAAGACGGATAAAACAATTAAAAAAGCCGATTATGCCGCACACGGTGTTAAAGAATATTGGATAATTGATCCGGTGAAACAAACTATCGAACAATACATACTTTTGAAAGATACAGATACGGAATACTTTCTACCCTACATTCATTCAATTGACGACGACATCACAAGTCGCGTGATTGAAGGTTTTTCAATTCCCGTCCGCGCCATTTTTGATGAAGCCGCTAATGTTGAGGCTTTAGCGCAATTAATGAAAGTGTAAATCCATTCAAACAAAAAATCCCCAAATTGTTGTTACCAACCCATCTGCTCTTATTTTTGCAAAATAAAAATTATAAACAGACTTTAAACGATTTATAAATCGTAAATTTAAAATCCAAAATTGAAATGGCATTTCTCGACTTTTTTTTACACCTCGATAAACACGTTGAAGATTTTTTTATCAACTATCAAACACTCTCCTATTTTATTATTTGTGCGATTCTGTTTTGCGAAACCGGTTTGGTCGTCACTCCTTTTTTGCCCGGCGATTCTCTTTTATTTGCCGTCGGTGCAACGATTGCAAAAATTGGTATTTTAGATTTA
>JAYTNA010000169.1:0-2033 GCA_043748865.1 Saprospiraceae bacterium | reverse complement strand
GTTTGCGCAAGGGTGGCTGCAACGATATGGCAATCGTGCAGATAGTTTAAATAGTAATACTTCTTTTCAAGCCATTGCGCCAACACAGGACGGAGGGTACTTCCAAGCAGGTTATGCGAAAGGAAGTACCCAACTTTACCTTGTCAAAACAGATGCAGAGGGAAATACTATTACAGAAAAGAAATATTCGGTAGTTAAAAGTATATTAAACGAAGTTCATTTAGCAGATGCGGGCGATGGTAATTTTGTAATCGCTTATGCGACAGATACGGCATTCGGAAAGTATAATTTATTTATTGAAAAGGTAAATCAAAATTGTCAGAAAATTTGGACGCAATCGTTCGGGAACGGCTTTCCGGTTTATATCGGCGACTTGAAACGATTGTCTGATAATAGTTTTGCGACACTCGTAACGCAAACATCAAGAATTGGCGATAGCGCGGCCATCCTAAAAACCACACAACAAGGCGTTACTTTTTTGCGAAAAACGGTAATGCCACTTAACAACATCAGAGCTTCGGCTCTGACGGAAAGTACTGATAAAGCATTATTTTTTACAACAAGGTCTAATGGGGCGAGCGATTCTGCTCGCCTCATTAAGACTACAAGCAATGCGGTACTGCTGTGGAATAAAACTTTCGGGAAATTAGATAGCAGCATATTGCTTTCAAATGTACACAAAATAGACGTGCTGCCTGATGGCAGTTTTGCTATTTTAGGTAATTATTTTGCAAAAATTGATACCAACGGTACAACTCAATGGTTTGTAAACCGAAAGTTTTTTACTTTCCCGAGTACATTTATAATAAATTCGGATGGCAGTTATTCTGTTCTAGCAGGTTATGATACATTAGCGGTGCGCAAGCTATCGCTTTATAAGATTGATAATAGCGGTAAAATATTGACAAATAAAACAATCGGCGTTTTCGATGTTCTGAGTTCAAATTTGGCTTTGAATTATGGTTTGGCGAATACTTCTGATGGTGGCGTTGTGATTACGGGAGAAGAAGATAATTCATTCGGCAGTTTAGCAAGAACATTTAAAATTGGAACTGATGGCGTTTTATTCGTCAACGAAATAAACGGACGCATTTTTATTGATAAAAATAAAAATTGTAAATTCGACGGCGGTGAAGTAGGATTTAATAATGTGACAATTGAATTAGTAAGCAGAACGAATTCGAATAAAATTCGTAGAGCGCGTCCCGATAGTTTAGGGAATTACAACATCAGTATTGATACCGGCAGTTATATTGTAACGCTTAAAAATTACGGCAATTATTTTACAGCTTGTACTGATGCAGTTACTTTTAAAGATGATATTCAATATCCTTTATCCGCTCAAACGCTTTATATTGGTTTGCAACCGATCAATTTGTGCAGTCAAATGGAAGTAACGGTTTCAACGCCGGCATTGCAACGCTGCCAAACGAATAGTTACAAACTTCACTATTGTAATATCAGCGGCAATCCGGCGCAAAATGTTTATGCTACCGTTAAATTAGATTCTTTACTTAGATTTCAAGCTGCTGAAAGAATATATACAAGTGCCGGTACACGTACTTATCGTTTCGATATTGGTTTTGTAGCAGCCGGACAATGCGGCGATATTTCTTTTACTGCCATTCCGGCTTGTAACGATTCAACTGTTGTCGGACAAACACTTAGTGTTGAAGCACATATTTATCCCGATTCTTTTTGTGTAGTACCTAATAATTGGTCGGGTGCAACACTCGCTGTCGAGGGACAATGCGCAACGGATTCTGTACGATTATTGGTTCGTAATATCGGTAAATCTTCTTCAAGTGCTCCTGCGAGTTCAACGAATGTTGTTATAATTGAAGATGTTATTTTCCTAAAAGCAGCCTCTGTATCACTACCGACACAAGGCACAACAAAATATACTTTTCCGGCGAATGGAAAAACATATCGTTTGGAAGTGCCGCAAGAAGCAAACAATCCGGGATTTTCAAAAGCACCGACTGTATCTGTTGAAGGTTGCGGCAGAAAATCTGACGGTACTTTTTCGGTGG
>JAYTNA010000168.1:0-2776 GCA_043748865.1 Saprospiraceae bacterium | reverse complement strand
GGTATTTATTTTATTTTTGCTTTTTGTTTTCCGGTCTATATCATCAACTTCGGTCTATTTTTCTTATTTCAAATCGTTTACAATGTTTACGGACATTTAGGTTACGAATTGTATCCGCGCAATTTCAACAGACATCCGGTTGGCAAATGGATAAATACTTCTGTCGCACACAATCAGCACCACCAACATTTTACCGGTAATTACGGGCTTTATACACTTATCTGGGACAGATTGATGCACACTTTGCGCGATGATTATGATGCCAAATATGATGAAGTGAAAGGAAATTAATGAAGAATGAAGAATTAAAAATTAAGAATGATACAAATCCTTGCATTAGTCAATTCAATAATTCTATCTGTTATTTCCTTTATCCATTTTTATTGGATGTTTGGCGGAAAATGGAGTTTAGCACAATCGTTGCCGACAACGCCGGAAGGTAAATTGGTTTTAAAACCGAAAGCTTTTGAGTGTGGTGCAGTGGCATTCGGCGTTCTTTTAATCGCCATTTTGTTTCTACATTTTGCGGGTATTTCTTTAATAAAATTTCCCAATTGGGTTTTGAAATATGGATTATGGATTTTAGCCGGTGCCTTTTTGCTGCGTGCCTGCGGTGATTTCAGATACGTTGGTTTTTCAAAAACAGTTCGTTCCACCGAATTTGCACAACTTGATACGAAATTTTATGCACCGCTTTGTTTGTTTTTTGGAGCGAGTTCGTTATTGATTATCATTTTTTCATAAAGTTAGCTTTGCCCTGCGTTAAAAACTAACACCAACCATTATTTATTTCATTGACGAAACAAATACTATATACCTTGCGTTTTGTATCTTTATTAAAACATTTAAAATAGAACGGAAGAAAATTGAAATGTCTGATGATAAGCAGTCTGTTTTATAAATTTTCTTTCGTGAATCGTAAATCGTAATCCATAATTCAGAATGATAGAAACGCATTTCAAATCAGACGCAGCGGCAGTAGATGCTTTAGCACAAGCGTATAAAGATTTAACCACAGAAATTAAAAAAGTTATTGTCGGACAAGATGAAGTCGTACGCGCGATTATCATTTCGCTTTTTGCGAACGGTCATAGTTTATTGGTGGGTGTGCCGGGTTTAGCGAAAACGCTTTTGGTGAGTACAATCGCGGAAGTTTTGGATTTAGATTTCAAACGCATACAATTCACGCCGGATTTAATGCCTTCGGATATTACGGGTTCGGAAATTCTGAGCGAAACACGTCAATTTCAGTTTAATAAAGGTCCTTTATTCGCAAATATTGTTCTCGCCGATGAAATAAATCGGACACCGCCCAAAACACAATCGGCATTGCTCGAAGCAATGCAAGAACGCAGCGTTACCGTGAGCGGCAAACGACATTTGTTACCTTCACCATTTTTTGTTTTAGCGACACAAAATCCGATTGAACAAGAAGGGACGTATCCACTACCTGAAGCACAACTCGATCGATTTATGTTCAACGTGCCGCTCGATTATCCGAGTTACGCCGAAGAAATTGAAGTCGTGAAAAATACAACTTCCGCACGTCAAGTCAAACTCAATAACATCATTACCGGCGAAGAAATTTCAGCGTTTCAAAACTTAGTGCGCAAAATTCCGGTGTCTGATAATGTGTTGAATTATGCCGTGAGTTTAGCCGTAAAAACGCGCCCGAATACACCGCAAGCACCGAAAATTGTGAACGATTATATTACTTGGGGTGCCGGTCCGCGTGCATCGCAGTATTTAGTTTTGGGTGCGAAATGTCATGCTGCCATAAGAGGCAAATATTCGCCGGACATTGAAGACGTTCAAGCAGTTGCGGCGTATGTTTTGCGTCACCGCGTCGTTATTAATTACAAAGCGGAAGCCGCTAAACTTTCGGCTGATAAAATTGTACGAGAATTGTTTTAAGTTTTTTAAACCATGATTTTTAGGATTTTCAAGATGTGTAAGATTTTAACTTTAACATCTTATACATTTTGAAAATCCTAAAAATCTCGGTTCAGACAACGGTAAATTACTGCTTGACAAATTTCGTTGGCACATTGCGCCCTATATGCGTTTGCAGAACGAGGAAATACACACCACTTATAAAATCGGACGCATCAAAACTCACCTTATTAATGCCTTGTTTCAAATTTCTATTTTTTAAATGCACTTCCGTTTCGAGCGCGTTGTGAAAATGAAACATTGGATTCTGTTCCGAAAAAATAGAACACATTCTAAAATTTAACGTGAAAAGATGTAATTTTGCGCGATTAATTGTCAACAATAAAATTATAGAAAATGGAGCATAAGCAACTCGCCCACGAACTGAAGGAAACATTTAATGAAAAAGGTGAAGCAGTAAGCCCGATTTTGGCACACGGCTTAAAAAATTATTTGATTGATATTGACGGTACTATCTGTGATGATGTACCGAATGAACAACCGGAACGCATGGCAACTTGTTTGCCTTATCCTGATGCGTTGCGTATTCTGAATAAATGGTACGATGAAGGGCATATCATTTTCTTCTTTACATCTCGCACCGAAGAACACAGAAAAGTAACCGAAGAATGGCTGCACAAACACGATTTCAAATATCACGGTATCCTTTTCGGTAAACCACGCGGCGGCAATTATCATTGGATAGATAATCACATCGTTAAAGCAACACGTTTCAGAGGAAAATTTACAGACCTTGTCGTAAAAGCGCATGACATTGAAGTTTTTCACGATTAATTCGTAATTAAAAAAGCAGTTAACTAAAACTGCTTTTTTTTGTTTTAAT
>JAYTNA010000167.1:0-2551 GCA_043748865.1 Saprospiraceae bacterium | reverse complement strand
GTCTTTATCAAAACAACACGGCACGACCAAACCATCCCAAGTAATGACACACGAATGCCAAAGTTTCCAGCAATGGTTTACTAATTTTGTTTTCAAAGTCCATTTACCGTTCGCATTTTTTTTGTAACGCGCATATTTTTCTATTGTCGGAATTAAATCGTTGCCGTTTTCGTATTCATAAACTTGCGCCGTTTTTAATTTCACTTCATCAATGCCGATTTCTTTCGCCAATTCATAAATCCTGTCAATTTCATGTTCGTTGGGTTTTACGACGAGCATTTGAAAAATAATATGCGGTGTCGGCGAGTTTAATTCTTTTTTCCATTTCACAACATTACGCGCACCTTGCAACACCGATTCCAATTTACCTTCAATTCTATAACTCGCGTAGGTTTCTTGCGTCGCGCCATCCACAGAAATAATTAACCTGTCGAGACCACTTTCAATTGTTTTTTTGGCGTTCACGTCATTTAAAAAATGTCCGTTGGTAGAAGTAATCGTGTAAATACCTTTTTTATGCGCGTATTCCACCATTTCTAAAAATTTCGGATTAATATAAGGTTCGCCTTGAAAATAAAAAATGAGATACATTAACTCTTTGTACATCGCATCAATCGTTTCTCTGAAAAAATTTTCTTTCAAATTACCTGTCGGACGTGTAAAAGCCCGCAATCCACTTGGACATTCCGGGCAGCGTAGATTACAAGCAGTAGTCGGCTCAAAAGAAATCGTGAATGGCAAACCCCATTGAATGGGTCGGTGCAAAAAATCGGTAACGTAATATGACGAAAAGATTTTCACCGCATTGATAACGCGGTGCAAAGTGAGTTTTGAGAGGAAATTTAGAGTATCAGTCATAATTTTATAGTCGGTTAGTCGGTTGGTCAGTTAGTCGGTTAGTGAAAATTTTAGACTAACTGACTAACCGACTATAACTTTTTACACACCATTACAAACGCAGGCGGCAAATTAAGCGGTACAAAACGCACGTGCAAATTACCGAAAATGCGCCGATAAACGCGATTGATGAGTGTCGAATAATGAAACTGAATGAACAAACCATTTTTACGCAGTGCGTCACGACTTACTTTGATAATTCTGTCCGTCAATTCAGTCGGCAGTGCTACGAACGGAATACCGGAAATAATATAATCCACTTCTTTGTGATTGTGTGCAATCAAATATTTTTTCAAATGCTCCGCAGAATCATTGATTAAAATGAATCGCGCGTCGTTTATATTTTGTAAAATTTTATAGAATTGAGGATTTATTTCAAAACAAATCAAAATCGCATCGGGTCTCATGCGTTCTAAAATCGCGTGCGTAAATATGCCGTCACCTGCACCTAATTCCACAATCAGTTTGGCGTGACTAAAATGTATAGATTTGAGCATTTCGCGCATCAAATATTTTGAACTCCGTGCTATCGCGCCGGTTGTACGCATAGTGCGTACGCTGTTCACTAAAAAATTGAGAGAGTTCATAATTTTGGATATTAGATGTTAGATAATAGACAGTAGAATATAGACGAATGGACAATAGATGATGGACAATAGACTAAATAAATATTTTTCCATTGTCCATCATCTATTGTCTTTCGTCTATTGCTCATCGACTATAGACTATTCAATGATTTCATTCATTTTCACTAAAATAGAATCGATTTTATAATCGCCTTCCGAAAGTAAATGCGTTTTGTCGTTGCGTTCAATAATCATCAGATAACGCATCGAATCTCTGATAGCTTCCGATTGCATGGGTTTATAATCACGTTGTAAACGAATAAAATAATCTTTTATGTTGAAGTAAGTTGTCGTACCAAAAGGCGTTTCGATGTGGTCAGTGTAAAGTTTTACCGGTTTCATTCTGTAAATGGCATAAAGTCTTGAAGCCGAGGTACACAAACCAATCACAATTACAAACGATAAAAGCATTAATACAGTAAGTCGGCGATTTTTATCCGGCATATTTTTTTGCGCGGTGTATCCGGCGATGATACACAGCAACATAATAAATAGCGGTATCCACAAATAAAAATCAAAACTGATTTTTAGCGGATTGAAAGTATAAAGAGGCATTTATTAGTTGTTAATGGTGAATGGTTAATTGTCAATGAGAATCAACTACTCAGAATCTTTAAAATTTTTATTTATTCCGAAAATTCTCCTCAGCTTTCAATTTTTAATTAATTAGTTCGTCTTAATTAAAAAATATGCGTGCAAAATACACTAAATTTGCGCGTTTTTTAAGAAACAATTTAATTTTCAATAAACAAAAGCATTGAATGAATCAAGATAACAAGAGTACTTTTATCGGCATGTTACTTATAATGGTGATATTGATGGGTTGGAATCTATTAATGAAACCTTCCGACAAAGAAGTAGCACAACTCAAACGCACACAAGATTCGATTGCAAACGTACAACACGTTAGAGATAGTTCGACAAAAATTGTTCAACAAACACCAACAACAAATACTTTAACGCCTAATACCCCAAACATAATAGCTAATACCCAAGAATACGGTGCTTTATCGCCGCTTGCTTCGGGC
>JAYTNA010000166.1:0-7661 GCA_043748865.1 Saprospiraceae bacterium | reverse complement strand
AAACATTTACTTTTTCAAATGGCAACCGGCAGCGGCAAAACGTTAATGATGGCGGGTTTGATTCTGTATTTATACGAAAAAGGGTATCGAAACTTTATGTTTTTTGTGAACAGTACGACTATTATTGACAAAACAAAAGATAATTTCTTGAATGGTGCGTCGCCTAAATATCTTTTTGCACCCCAAATTAAGATTGGAGATAGATTGGTAAATATTGTTGAATCAAATAATTTCGAAGGTGACACAGGCGAAGATATTTGTATGGTATTCGACACGATTCAAGGCTTGCACAGCAAACTCACTACGCCGAGAGAAAATGCCGTAACAATTGGCGATTTTGAAGATAAAAAAATAGTAATGATTGCAGACGAAGCACATCATCTTTCAGCAGAGACTAAAAAAGGTGCTCAATTATCCTTGAGCAACGACGACTTGTTTAGTTGGGAAGGTGCTGTATTGACAATACTAAATAGCAACGAAAACAATTTATTATTGGACTTTACGGCAACCGCAGAATTAAGAAATGAATTCGTTGCAGCAAAATACAAAGATAAATTGTTGTTTGATTATCCTTTGAGCGCGTTTAGAAAAGACGGCTATTCAAAAGAAGTAGAAATATTCAAGTCAGATAGCGAATTGGAAGAGCGCGTTTTACAGGCAGTTATATTGAGCCATTATCGCAAAAAATTATTTGCAGAAATGGGTTTCGATATTAAGCCTGTAATTATGTTTAAATCCAAAAATGTAGAGCCGAGCAAAAAATTTATGCAGGATTTTATTGACAAGATTGAAATACTAAAACCATCAGATTTAGAACACATCAAAGCGTCAAATACTGAAGGTATATTAAAAAAAGTGTTTGATTGCTTTACAGATAAAAAATTGGATTTTACTGATTTAATTGAGGAATTAAAAATAGATTTCAGCAAAGAACGTTGTGTATCAGCCAATGACGATAAAGAAAAAGGTAAATTACAAATACAACTCAATACCTTAGAATCGGCAGAAAATCCAATAAGAGCTGTATTTGCAGTAGATAAACTCAATGAAGGCTGGGACGTTTTGAATTTATTTGATATTGTACGCTTGTACGAAACGCGTGACTCCGGCAAAGGAACAGCACAAGAAGCGCAGTTAATCGGTCGTGGCGCACGTTATTGCCCATTTGTATTTGGCGATATTGCAAGAGACAAACGCAAATTTGATAAAGATTTAGAAAATCCTTACAGAATTTGCGAAACTATGTATTATCATTCGAACAATGACACGCGCTACATTTCAGAAATTACCCAAGCATTAGTAGATACAGGTATCGTAGAAGAAAAAACGATACAAGTGCGTTTGGGATTGAAAAAAACATTTGAAAATTCAGAAATTTACAAACGAGGGTTAATATTTTTGAACGAACAAGAAGAAGTTAAAACGCCGGAATTTGGATTAGGAGCAGAAGTACGTAGAAAGATTTATAATGCTGATTTATTTTCAGGCAAAACGACAACCGGTAAAGTTTTCAAAGACGAAGGAGATTCAACAAATATAAATACTGCCGACATTTCAAAAGGTGTTAAAGTATTAAAAATGCGCGAGTTAGGCATAAATGTGGTTCGAAAAGCCTTGAATCAAATTAAAGGTTTTGAATTTGATAAATTACACGACAAGTTTCAAAAATTAGAAAGTGTAACTGATTTTATTACAAGCGAAGCTTATTTATCCAATATCGAAATACATCTTACAGGAGATTCAGCACAATTAGAAAATATTACTCAAGAAGATAAATTACGTATAGCGAAACAAGTTTTAAAGGATTTGCACATCATTGACAGCACTGAAGAACGACAATTCATAGGAACAAAAGTATTTAAAGCCTTAACATTGCGTTCAGTTATCAAAGAAAAAGTAGTAAACTTTGCCATAAGCAATGAAGAAAACGGTAAAGCTACGAGTAATCCTATAAGCACTTATCACGACAAAGATATTGTAACAGCCAATTGGTATGCTTTTACGGATTGTTACGGTACATCGGAAGAAAAAGCATTGGTAAAGTTTATGAAAGCAAAATATGAAGAATTTAAAAATGATTATGAAGAGTTTTATTTGATAAGGAATGAACGCCATTTTGCGATTTATGAATTTGAACAAGGGAGACGCTTTGAACTGGATTTTGCACTGTTCCTAAAAAAGAAAAATGAAAATGAGATAAAGCACTATCAAATTTTTATAGAACCCAAAGGAGAACATTTGATGAAAGAAGATAAATGGAAAGAGAATTTTTTAATGAGAATGAATGATGAAGCAACAGTTGAAAAAAAGTCTTTTAATAATTCAAAAGATATTGACAATCTCATTGAAACGTTTTGGAAAGATGATGAATTTACCGTTTGGGGCTTACCTTTTTACAATGAAAAAGATGCTAAGAAATCTGAATTTAATGATGCGTTAGCGGCAGTTTTAGCCTTTTAGTTTTGTGTTGCGTAATTGAAAAAAAGGTTTTAACTTTGCGGTATATTATTCCCGATAGTCCCTGAGTTTACTCAAACTATCGGGTTTCGTTTTTTTAGGCTACATTATTACTTTCGCAAAGCTAATAATTCTCTAAAACGGTAATCCAATTGCAAAATTCCAATTGCTGTTATTCCTATAACTATATTCGTTCAACGGAATCCAATAGTTGCCGTTGGTGTTGTACGGATTGCGCAGTTTCCAACCAAAATCTAAACGCAAAACAAAATAGACAACATCTAAGCGCAAACCCAAACCGGTACCGACTGCTAATTGATCGTACCAAAATTTTGTAAACTCACCACCGGGTACTTTATCATCTTGACGCAAATTCCAAACATTACCCGCATCTAAAAACAACGCGCTTTTGAGTCGCCAAAATAAATCGAACCGCAACTCGGAATTAAAATCAAATTTTATTTCACCGGTTTGCGACGGGAAAGGCGATTTATTATTGACATCATTAAAACTTCCCGGACCAATCGCACGTTGTTGCCAAGCGCGAATACTATTGGGTCCGCCGACATAAAATTGGTAATTATAAGGTACAGCTAAAGCATCGCCGAAAGCAGAAGCAGCACCTGCCGAAATGCGCATCGCATAAGAAAGATGTTCGGAAAGTGGTGCGCCATAACGCGCTTCACCATCCAAACCCCAAAATTTTGAAAAACCCAAGGACGGATATAGACGCAAAGTATCTTTCTTTGTTGAACTCACGATATTACGCAGCCCGTCTATAAGCCAAAATTCGGAACCGGATTGTTGAAGCGTGTATGAAAATCGCCACCGTGTATTCTGAAAATTTGTTTTTGTAGAATACTCGTGTGTAAACGACCGAAATAAAATGCCTGTAACAAGCGTACTGTCAAAACTATGTCGCGTACGATCCGGTAATTTGTCGCGGTATGTACCGGTTAATTTACCCAGATTCAATTCAACAGATGCCGGCGTAAATGTAAAACGTTCATTGTGTTCATTTTTTCGACTCAAAATATATCTGAACCCGGCGTTGAACTGCTCCAAACGATACAAATCTAAACCAAGTCTATCCGACAAAATATAACTGAAATTGACTTCCGATTGTCCGTTTTCTTTCAATTCGTTATAAAAAGATTTGCGCAGCAAACCGATTTTACTGTACAATTCGAAAGTTTTTGTTAGATTGATAAATTTAGGAATCAGTAAACGATTATCGAATTTAAAATCTATTGATTTTCCGTTCGGTATCCCGTTAGTGCTTGATAAGCCATAATCAACACCACCGCTTAAAGTTGCCGTGTAACGCTCTGCACCTCTCAAAAAATTTCGGTGTGTATAATTGATGCTACCCGAAACCCCCAAACGTCCGAGAGTGCCGCTCCCCAGTTGCGTATAAGAAATATTGCTGTAATACAACTCTGCACCCACCTCTGTCACCATTTTTTTATTAGGTGTGAGAAAAATTTTATAAGAAATACTGTTTGAATCACACTCATCAATCAAAGGTTTTATGCTGATGAATTTGTATAAACCCAAACTTGAAATCTTTTTAAAAATATCATCACCGGTTTTTTGCCGATATAAACCAAAAGATTTTAACGGAATTACACGCGACAAAGTAGGCGCATTCAAACCTAAATTACCGTCATAAGTAAAAAAAACTTTATTATCTATAATAGAGTCGTGTAGAATTGTTTCTCCTTTGAGTACATCGTAATTTGGGAACACTGTAATATCTCCGACAATAAATTGCTGCGTTTGCGATTTATCCGGCGGTAACTGAATCGTTAAAGTAGCATTTATTAAACGATTTCCTTGTGCATCAAAAGCAA
This sequence comes from Saprospiraceae bacterium, assembly GCA_043748865.1. Lineage (GTDB taxonomy): Bacteria > Bacteroidota > Bacteroidia > Chitinophagales > Saprospiraceae > JAAFJT01. The sequence goes on along the minus strand of JAYTNA010000166.1, from coordinate 3,351 downwards.
TAGTGGCGGTGTCTGAATCAAGTTGTTGAATAAAATTCGGATTGAACCGCGCATAACCCAAATTGTTAAAAACCTGCGTGAGGCGCGATTTTTCTGCGTCATAAATACTTGAACGTACCGGTTGACCGTGATACAAAACACTTTCGTGGCGCGTACTGTCCAATATTTTTTGGTACGCCGTATCTGCACATAAGAAGCGAACAGTATCGTAAATGTATAAAACACCGGGCTTGACAATGTAAGTAATGTCCGCTAAACCTTTATCGTGCCCGTGAAAATTTTTTTCAAAATACACATTGTTGTATCTGTAACCTGCATTTGTCAAATATTTTCGCATATTTTGCACCGTCAAATCGGTCGCGTTTTTGTCATAGAATGTCGGTACTTTTGCTAACGAGCGATTGAACCATTTTGCTTTAGGTTTTATTTTCAACTGCTCTTGTGTTTTGAAATAATTCCATGCACCGATTTTATTCGGTCCGACAATAAATGTCGGTAATTCTTTTTGCCGATAAAGCAACGGCAGATTTTTTTCAAGCGTTTGTTTCTCGCGTTTGTTTTTGAGGTTTTGAATCGTAATTTTGTTGGAACTGACGATATACTCATCATTTTTCAAAAACCGATTGACGTTGCAAGAACAAAAAAGCAGTAGAGGTAGAAGGTAGAAGGTAGAAGGTAGAAGGATAAAGGATTTAAACGTACTGAAGGCTGAATGCTGAATGCTAATAGCTGAATGCTGACAGCGGATAGCCGGAACAGTTTCAAGTTTAAATTTTTTCCGAAAATAGTTATAGCGTGATAGGTGCATTATTTTTAATTCTACCAAAATGTCATGCCTAACGGCATTTTTCAATGGTTATTCGTCAATGTTCAAAATGTGCATTAACCATTAACCATTAACCATTAACCATTAATTTTAAATTCTTAATTGATTTCAAAATCCAATATACAACACGTCGTCGCACTGCGGCAAAAAAAATTTCGACAAAAATACAATCAATTCATCGTAGAGGGTGAAAAAATGTCGGAAGAAGTTTTATCGGCTCTGCATTTTCCGGTTGTTTATATTTTTGCAGTCGCTGATTGGTTAGAAAAAAACCGCCGTGCACTTAAATCTCATGAAAAAAAATTAATTGAAGTTACGGAAACCGAACTCAAACAAATTTCCGGTTTGACAACACCGAATAAAGTGTTGATGGTACTGGAAGTTAGTCGGTTAGTCAGTTGGTCGGTTAGTCAGTTAGTCTCAGACCAACCAACTAACCGACTAACTGACCAACCGACTAAATCTAATTTCGTTCTCTACCTCGACGGTATTCAAGATCCGGGCAATATGGGAACAATTTGGCGTATTGCAGATTGGTTCTGTATTTCGTCGCTCTATTGTTCCGATACTTGCGTGGATGTTTGGAATCCGAAAGTGATTCAATCGTGTATGGGTGCATTTTTACGCGTGCCGACTTGCGAAATTAATTTTGCCGATTTACAAAAAGAATTGCCGAGTTATCGGATTTACGGTGCAGTTCTGGACGGTAATAATATTTTTGAAATAAAAAATGACCTGCAAAACGGTATCATTGTCATTGGCAATGAAGGAAACGGTATTAGTCAAGAAATTTTAAAAGAAATTCAATATAAAATTTCAATTCCGAAATCCGGTAAAGCGGAATCTTTAAACGCGGCGGTAGCGACAGGCATTATTTGTGCGGTGTTGATGAATCGGTAGTTTTTGGAATATTACCATTCTCTAACTTCCGAAAATTATGATTCAAAATTTAAAGTCAGCATTGTACATTTGTTTAAAAAAAATTAATTATCTCCAATCGCCTCATTTTCCCTTATTTAAAAAAAATTCCGTAAATTTGCGTCTTTTTTTACAGACTTAAACTCATAGCTGTGAGCTATTAGCTTCGAGCGATGAACTATGAATGGCAAGACCATAACAGTTCAAAACTCACAGTTCAAGGCTAACAGCTCAAAGCAAAAATATTTTTTATGAAAATTGACGTAATACTCGGATTACAATGGGGTGATGAGGGCAAAGGGAAAATAGTAGATTTTTTAGCCGAAAAATATGACATCGTTGCGCGTTTTCAAGGAGGACCAAATGCAGGGCATACTTTAAAATTCGGCGGCAAAAAATTTATTTTACACACCGTTCCTTCCGGTATTTTTCGAGAAAACATAATCAATATCATCGGTAACGGTGTTGTGATTGATCCGATTACGTTGGAAAAAGAATTGACGATGCTTGAACAAGCAGAGGTGCACTATAAAAAAAGATTATTGGTGTCACTGAAAGCACATCTTATTTTGCCGACACACCGATTGCTCGATGTAGCAAGTGAAGCATCGAAAGGTGTACAAAAAATCGGTTCAACATTAAAAGGTATCGGACCGGCTTATATGGATAAAACCGGGCGCAATGGTTTGCGCGTCGGTGATATTTTGGAAGATAATTTTTTAGAAAAATATGAAGCCCTCAAGAAAAAACATCTTGATTTAGCCAAAATGTATCCGACAGTCGCTTTTGATTTAAAAACCGAAGAAAAAAAATGGTTTACCGGTATCGAAAAATTAAAAACGCTGCATCACATTGCCGCCGAGTACTACATCAATCACGCTTTAGATAGAGGGAAAAGTGTTTTGGCAGAAGGCGCACAAGGTTCCATGCTCGATATTGATTTCGGCACTTATCCGTTTGTCACTTCGTCGAATACTTTAACGGCGGGTGTTTGCATCGGTTTGGGTGTAGCACCGTCGCGCATCGGCGAAATAATCGGCGTAACAAAAGCATATTGTACGCGTGTCGGTTCCGGTTCTTTTCCATCGGAATTACATGATGCAGTCGGTGAAAGATTGCGCGTTGAAGGTGCGGAATTTGGCAGCACAACCGGTCGTCCGCGTCGTTGCGGTTGGATAGATTTGCCGCAACTCCGCTACACGATTATGTTGAATGGTGTTACGCAATTGTGTTTGACCAAAATTGATGTGTTGAATGTGTTTGAAGAAATAAAAGCTGCAACAAATTATGCTTACAACGGAAAAGAAACAGACGAATTACCTTACGACGTAAATACGGCAGAGATAGAGCCGATTTATAAATCGTTCAAAGGTTGGAATACCAACACCGACAAAACAGATTTCGATGATTTGCCCGCGGCATTAAAAACTTTTGTCAAATTCATTGAACATTATTTAAAAGTGCCGGTAACGATGGTATCTGTCGGACCGGAACGCGAAAAATTAATTTTACGCTAAGGAACGCGAAATAAATAAAATACCAAACTATACTTATTCTTTTGCCGTGATAGTGCCTTTCTTTTGCGTTAAATACTACCGATATTCGCC
>JAYTNA010000165.1:0-4902 GCA_043748865.1 Saprospiraceae bacterium | reverse complement strand
GGCAACCGCAAGGGTTGCGCGTACGACGATGTCCGGTAATAATAAAAAAAATGGATTTGTAGGGGCAACCCTTGCGGTTGCCCCATTCGCGATTGTCCCCGCGTTTCAGCACATCGAAAACGAATTTTCCGATTTTGATGTCGAACGTTTATTATTTCAAATGACATCGAATGAAAGTCCGAAAATTGCGGTGGGTGATGTGAATGGCGATGGTTTGCAAGATTTTTTTATCGGCAATGCACAAAATCAATCGGGTGCAATTTATTTGCAAACACGCGACGGGCATTACATACGCACAAAACAACCCGCTCTCGAAGCCGATGCGCAAGCAGAAGATTCGGGTTGCACGTTTTTTGATGCCGACGGCGACGGCGATTTGGATTTATATGTCGGTTCGGGCAGTTATGACGGCAAAATTTTTAACGATCGCATTTACATCAACGACGGCAAAGGCAATTTTACGCGAAAGGCAAATGCACTGCCACAAAAAAATAATTTGGCAACGGCTGTCGTTCGCGCTTGCGATATTAACGGCGATGGTTTTCAAGATTTATTTGTCGGAATGCGTTTAATTCCCGGTCATTACGGCGTTTCTGTTTCAGGTTATTTTTTTATTAATGACGGAAAAGGTGGTTTCGATAATAAAACAAATGAATTTACACTCGACTTAAAAGACATCGGCATGATTACCGATGCGCAATTTGCGGATATTGACGGAGACGGCGATCAAGATTTAGTTATTGTCGGTGAATGGATGCCTATTACAATTTTCAGAAATGATAATGCACCCGGAACGAATGATAAAAATCATCGCGTGTTCACAAAAACAACCATTCCGAATTCGGAAGGGTGGTGGCACAGCGTAAAAGTAGAAGATATGAACGGCGACGGCAAACCTGAAATCATTGCCGGCAACAACGGACTCAATTCGCGTTTTCGTTGCGACGCAACGCATCCGCTCGATTTTTATTTAGCCGATTTCGATGGCAATGGTTCACTCGACCCGATAATTTGTCAGTACTCCGGTGAAAAATCTTATCCGTGTGCTTTGCGCAACGATATAGTGTCGCAAATGCCTTCACTGAAAAAAAAGTATTTGCATTTCGACGATTATAAACTGCAAACTATCAATGATATTTTTTCTAAAGATGCCGTTGATAAATCTATACACAAACAAATAAAAACTCTAGCCTCCACCATTTTTATCAATAAAGGCAATTGTACATTCGATGCACAAATTTTACCGCAAGTCGCACAACTCGCGCCGATGTACGCAATTGCCATCGCCGATTTTAATGATGACGGTGCTAAAGATATTCTCATGGGTGGTAATCAATCGCGTGCAAAACCGGAAATGGGAATTTATATGGGCAGTTACGGCGTATCGCTCAAAGGCGACGCAAAAAATAATTTTGCATCCGAACCCAATTCCGGATTTTTTCTGAAAGGTGATGTGCGCAGCATTGAGGTGATAAATAATGCAGGCAAAAAAATATCGGTTTTGTGCGGAGTGAATAATGATGTTTTAAAAATTTTTACACACTAAAAGCCCTGAAAGGGGTGTAATATTTTTTTAATTTTTTAATTTATAGTTGTATTTTTGTCAAAAATTTTTTATGGAAAACTATGAGCAATTTATAGAAATAAATGCCGAAATTAGATTCGGGAAACCTTGTGTCAAAGGCACTCGAATTAGCGTGTTCGATGTTTTAGGTTGGTTATCTATCGGCATGACCGTGCCTCAAATTATCAAAGATTTTCCGGAATTGACGGAACAAACGATTCGAGCGTGTTTAGCTTACGCCGCTCAAAAAGAACGTAAAGCGCGTATTGCAATATGAAACTTCTTTTCGATGCCAATATGTCTTTTCGGATTGTCAAGAAATTAGAAATTCATTTCCCCGATTGTCTTCACGTCAGCAAAACCGGTTTAAATCTGCCTGTTTCAGATAGAATAATTTGGCAATTCGCTTTACAAAATGATTATACTATTGTCACTTACGATGAAGATTTTTACGAACTTTCCAATTTATATAACTCTCCACCCAAAGTTGTTTGGCTTAGGTTCGGTAATTTGCCTGTTCAATTGATAGCAGAAAGAATTGTTCTTTTTAAAAAAGACATTGAAGCACTTCATTTAGATACACAAATTCGGCTTTTGGAAATATTTTAACTAAATAAACGTAAGAAGAAACGGGTTTGCAATGAGTAGATTGTATATAAATTTCACTTGAATTAACTTTAAACCCACAAACACTATAACTTTGAATCTCAAATTCAAAACCTCATAACATGAAACACCTTATCTCTTTCATTTTTTGCACTTTTTTATTCTGTAATTTGCACAGTCAAACATTCGCGCCGATTGGTACTAAATGGGGTTATAATTATTCGTCGCTTGGTGGACCCGGCAGTATTTATTTAGAATCACTTGGAGATACCATCTTACAAGGGCGAACTTGCAGAAAATTATCTTATAAAGATGTACGTTACCGCTCTTCTGATTTTCCGGTACAAATGAGTACCACGACAGTTTATTATCACGAACGCAATGACAGTTTGTTTTCTGTGTCGCAAGGCGGTGCGAAATTTAATCTTTTGTTTCGATATAATTTGAATGTGAACGATACTTTCACAAACTATCTGAAAGCACAATATCTCGTTACACGTATATCAGATACAGTGATTAGCGGGCAAACTTTGAAGAAATGGGAAGTTGCTTTAATTTGCAAAGGAAAGGTACAGACCGGATTTCACAAATTAAATTTTGTAGAAAAACTTGGCGCACTTGAAGGTTTTATTGGTTGGGATGATTTTTGTCCTCCCGTCGAAACAACTTATTACGAAATTTGTTCTTTCATATCCGGTAATATCTCCGTCGGTGGTAAATGTATTTATTCTTCAACGCAAGACATTACCGAAAAAATAAAATTAAATATCTTTCCAAATCCTGTTCATTCCGGTTTAACGATTGAAAGCGATCACGTTTTTACAGCGTATCAAATTTCTGATTTTACGGGAATAATTATTTGTAAAGGTGTATACAATGAAAGTATCAAAATAGATGTTTCAAATTTTTCTACGGGCATTTATTTGCTTCAACTTACCGACAACGAAAAACAAACGGCTTTGAAGAAATTTTTTGTGAATTAGGGTTTTATTTCTTAATGCTTTAAAAGTAGATTGACGTAAGTAAACGGTTAAATTTTATCATGCAAGAAAACAAAATAAAATTTATTTCAGATTTAAAACTGCTTGAAGAAATAAACAGAACAGGGCAAGTTGTCAATTTTAAACAAGGAGATGTCATTGTTCAGACCGGAAAGTATATTAAATCCGTGCCGATACTCATTAAAGGAACTGTAAAAGTTTTTCGTGAAGATGAAAATGGCAACAACATTTTATTGTATTATATCAAAGCCGGACAATCTTGTGCCGTATCGCTTTCAACTTGTTTAACTGATAAAATAAGTACGATAAAAGCAGTAGCGGAAGAAGAAACAGAAATGATGGTCGTTTCTGCCCACAATGCCAAAAAATGGTTCAACGAATTTCAAAGTTGGCGGCTATTTGTTTTGAATACGATGGAAAGCCGTTTTGATGAACTCTTAAATACGGTTGACAAAATCGCATTTTTAAAAACAGAAGATAGACTCATTTTATTTCTCGATTCAAAATCAAAAGCACTTAACACACAAACAATTAATATTACACACGAAGAAATAGCTACAGAACTTTCAACCTCGCGTGAAGTCATTTCCAGATTATTGAAGCGCCTTGAAAAAGCCGGTAAATTAAAACTGTCCAGAAATAAAATCGAATTATTCTCTGTTGAGTGACAAATATCACTGACAGTCTTTATCTATTCCCATAATTTTGTTTCATTCTTTAACAATTAAATTTTTAGTCATGAAAAAAATATGGGATCTGCCGACAGATTAATCAGATTTGTCGTGGCGGCTGCAATTGCTCTACTTTATTTTAATAACCTTATTTCCGGAACTGTTGCGATAGTTTTGACGGTAGTCGCAGGTATTTTTATTTTAACAAGTTTTGTTAGTTTTTGTCCGCTTTATTTGCCTTTTGGTATCTCTACAAGACAAAAAAAAGATATTTAATGAGTAAACGCTAACTGTACTACTCAAACAGCATAAAAAATAAATTAAAAATGCTCAATTTTTTAAAAAAAGTATTCGGATTAGAGCCAAAAGTTGATTATACAGAACTTTTGAGTAACGGTGCAGTCATAATTGACGTGCGTACAAAACCGGAATATCAAGGCGGACATATCAAGGGTTCGACAAACATACCTTTAGATACATTGAGCAACAATTTATCAAAATTAAAAAAAGATAAACCTATTATTGCTTGTTGTGCATCCGGTATGCGCAGTGGCGCGGCTGTAAGTATTTTAAAATCAAACGGATTTACGGAGGTTTATAATGCGGGTAGTTGGATGAGTCTGCAAAATAAAATTAATTGAAATGGTACAAAGAATTTTAACCGGCTGGAATTTTCGCCGCGCCTTATATTTTGGTTTAGGTATGTTTGTCATTGTTCAATCTATTATTGATAAGCAATGGATTGCAATAATTTTCGGAGCTTATTTCGCCGGCATGGGCTTATTCAGTACCGGTTGTGCTTCCGGATCTTGTGCCGTTAATAATTTTGAAACGAAACAGTTTTCTAATAAAAATTAAGTTTTCCGGTTTAGACTCAGCAATTCCAAATTTTTATTTTAATCGGGTAACTAAAATAAATTAATTTAAGCCACGGGTTTTGAATTTAATATTTTATTTGAATTTATGGTACTGATTTAAAATGTATGCTCTGTTTTAATGAGCGATTTATGCTTATTTCTTAAATGAATGTATGCTTTTAGGATACCGTAATGCATATCAT
>JAYTNA010000164.1:0-8101 GCA_043748865.1 Saprospiraceae bacterium | reverse complement strand
AATTCTGCGGTATTTGCTTCTACGGTGGAGTTGTGATTAATTTAAAATTGTAACCTCGCAGATTGTCATACAATGTATAACCGCTTCGCGTTTGTTTTTCTTTAAGAATGTACGTGAGTAATTACAAAAAACTAAGAAGCCCTGCAAGATATATTCTTGTAGGGCTTCTTAGTTTTATGGATAGTAAACGGGACAAGAAATCTTAAAACATTGAATTTTAAAATGATAAAAATACTCGCTCTGCGATAGCAGATTAAAATCTATGAACGTTGGTAACACTTAAAAAATTGATGCCCGATAAAGATTATCAAGAAGGAACTTTAAGCAATATTCAATTGTTTTGTATTTTTGCAAGTTAGAGAAGAATTTTTAATTTGAGTTGATAAGGTATTTTTATTAACTTTGCGGTCGCACCCGTTAAGTTAATAAAAAAAAAGAAAATTGAAAATTGAAAATGCGCCGGTCGTTTTCAATTTTCATTACTGCGTTAAGTTTTATGAAAAAAATTGCATTAGATATTATCGGTTTACAGCCGAGCATGACACAAAGCCATAATTACGCAGTAATTCTCGGCGAACAACGCGGCAATCGTCGGTTGCCGATTATCATCGGTGCATTCGAAGCACAGGCAATAGCTGTTGCCGTTGAGCGCATTTTACCCAATCGTCCGCTGACGCACGATTTACTCAAAAATACGCTCGATGTTTTCAATATAGAAATGCGCGAAGTGATAATTAATAATTTGGTGGATGGTGTTTTTTATGCACGGCTTGTGTGTGTACGCAATGGCGAAGTGTTTGAAATTGATAGCCGCTCCAGCGATGCTTTAGCAATGGCGGTGCGCTACAATTGTCCGATTTATACTTACGATTTCATTTTAGAAACTGCCGGCGTAGCTTTAGAAGAGAGTGCTGACGAGGCACGTATTCGACCCGTAAAAAGCAATCCGAAAATAACGCAAAGCGCGGGCAGCAGCGTATCTGACAATCGGGGGTCGCTTTCCGGTTTGCCGCTCGACGAACTTGAACGCCAATTAGCAGAAGTTTTAAAAAACGAAGATTACGAACAAGCAGCGTTTATTCGAGATGAAATAAATCGGAGAAAATCTTAATAATGGTTAATTGTTAATGGTTAATTATTAATCATTAATTTTGAATAACTTTTGCTTGCAATTAAAAATTAATCATTAATAATTAACCATTAACCATTAACCATTATTTTGTCTTCTCCTACTTTTGAACAGCAAATATGCGTCATTGAAAATGATATTGATGCGCTCAACCACGTCAACAATGTTGTTTATGTGCAGTACATACAAGATATTGCAGTAGCACATTGGGCTTTTGCTGCGCCGCCGGATATATTCGATTCTGTCGTTTGGGTGGTGCGGCGACATGAGATAGATTATTTGCGTCCGGCTGTACTCGGTGACGAATTGTGCATAAAAACTTGGGCGGGAGAATATACGGCTGTTACTTGGGAACGTATGTGTGAAATTTATCGCATTTCCGATAACCAACTCATTATAAAATCAAAAAGCGTGTGGGTCGCACTTAATGCAGATACACATAAATTGCGCAGGATAGATGACACTTTACTTAAAATTTTTACTGCCGAATGATAACCGAATGATAAATAAATACGAATTTTGCACTGCTTAAATACTGATTAAGTACAGAAAAAAAATTATTTGAAAATAAATTTAAAAACTGTTAAACTATTCTGTGTCTGCGAAACCCGCAATTGTTATCAATTAATTGTTTGAGGTACTAAAACTTTAAAAATTACAAAATTTAATGAAAATAGGCATCATTCGAGAAGGTAAAATTCCGAGCGATAACCGCGTCGCGCTTATACCCGAACATTGTAAATTGTTGATAACAGAAAAAAAAATTGAAATTTTCGTCGAACCTTCGCTTCACCGATGCTATCCGGACGCTGATTATGAAAATGCCGGTGCAAAACTTACTGATGATTTAAGTGCGTGTGATATTTTATTAGGTATCAAAGAGGTCCCTGTTGCGCAATTACTTCCCCAAAAAACTTATTGCTTTTTTTCGCACACGATTAAAAAACAAGCACATAACAGAAAACTGCTGCAAGCCGTTTTAGAAAAAAAAATTCACCTGATTGATTACGAAATTCTGAAAAATGAGAAACAACAACGCTTGATTGCTTTCGGTAAGTTTGCCGGTATGGTCGGTGCGCACAATGGTGTTTTGGCTTACGGTGTGCGTACAGGTTTATATAATATGCCGCGCTTGAATTCTTTGTTGCATTATGAAGATGCCGTCAATATTTATAAAAAATTTCAACTACCATCTTTAAAAATTGTTTTGACCGGACACGGGCGCGTTGCCGGTGGTGCGTTGCAAGTATTATCGGATATGGGTATCGAGCAAGTAAATCCGTACGATTTTTTATCAAGAAAATTCGACAATGCCATTTTTACGCAATTAAAGCCCGCCGATTATGCCGCACCGGTTGACAATTCTGCGTATAGTAAACACGATTTTTATACGCATCCGGAAAAATATGTCTCGATTTTTGCACCTTATTATCGTGTAGCAGATATTTTAGTCAACGGTATTTTTTATGAAAAAAATGCACCCATGTTTTTCACCGGTGAAGAAATGCAACAACCGGATTTCAAAATAAAAGTTATAGCGGATATTTCTTGCGATTTAATACCCAACAGCTCAATTCCTTCAACGCTGCACGCAACGACAATTGCTAATCCTTTTTTCGGATACAATAGGAACACAAAAATCGAGACTGCACCTTTTGATGCCGGTGCCGTTACGATGATGACGATTGATAATTTGCCGAATGAATTACCGCGGGATGCTTCCCGTTATTTCGGCGAACAGTTCATAGATTATATCTTGCCGGAATTATTAAAAGAAAATTCTGAAGTGATAAAAAATGCAACAATTGCCGAGAACGGACACCTTGCCGTTAAATTTAATTATTTGAAGGATTATTTAAACCATGATTCATAAGATTTTTAAGATGTATACGTTGATAACAAAATCTCGTACATTTTAGGATTCTTTCTAATCGTGGTTCAAAAGAAAAAAAGGTGTTTCCGAATGCAAAAAATTATTTAATTTTGCAACATTTTTTGTAATGAAAATTGTTTTTGGGTTAAATGTCAGATAAGGAACAGGAAATAAATAATTTTTCGGCCACTTTAAAAAATCAGCCAATTAAGTAACAGATAAATAGTAAAGTGGTCAAAATATTTCTTATACAATCTTGACTTTGCGAACTTTGCGAAGCATTCGAGTTCCTTGCGTTAAAATTTACTGCAAAGTTCGCAAAGAGTTCGCAAGGTGCACAAAGTAAATTTTAAAAACTGTACCACCTTGTTTTTACACGTTACTAACCAATTAACGAGACATCCGTTCAATGAGATTTAAAATATTTGTCGCCGCGTTTTTAATTTTCCACACAACTTGGTTAGCGGTGGCGCAGCAGACTTTGCCCATAATTAAAAAAGAAGCATTACGACTTTTCGATAAAGGTAAATACGCCGAAGCGTTGATTTATCTGCAACAATATCAACAAAAAAAAGCCGATGATCCTGAAATTTTGAAATCTATGGCACTCGCTGCATTTGGAAGTAATAAATTGTCGGTGGCGAAACAAAGTTTTTCAAAACTTTGGGAATTACAAAAATCGCTTGATGCGAATTCTACTTTGCATCTCGGCTACATTTTTCACGCCGAAATGAATTTTAAGGAAGCAATTAAATACTATAAAAATTATCTTAGAATGACGAAAGACAACGATGTTTTGCGTCAATCCGTGATTGATGATATTAAAAGATGTGCTGCCGGATTAAAGTTAGAAGGAAAAAATGATTTTTCGTTGGTAGAAAATTTAGGTGAAAACGTAAACACAGCCGCCGATGAAACGGCACCTCTTCAAAGTTTAAATTACAGCGACCGGCTTTATTTTTCCGCCAACCGTTCCGATGCTTTCGGTGGATTGCGTAACAAAGATTGTATACAAGATGAAAATAACGGTTTTTATTTCAACGATATTTATTACACACAAACCGAAAACGGCGATTGGGCATCGCCGATTAAGTTAGATAACGAATTAATAAACACAACGCGCCACGAATTTCCGATAGGTTTTATTAATAAAGGAAAATCTTTTTTGTTTTACAGAACTTTAAACAAGTTCAGCGGCGATATTTTAATTGATACTTTCAAAGCTGAAAACGAAACGCACGTAAACCCACCTATATTTTCTGCGCCGCTACATAAAACAACCGCAGATAATGCTCTCTGCGTTTTAAATGATACGCTCATCATTTTTTCGAGTAGACGCGCCGGTGGTTTTGGTGGCACTGATTTATATTTTACTGTTTTCAGAAATAATGAATGGACTGCGCCTGTAAATCTCGGCGATAAAATAAATTCGGGCTATGATGAAACCACGCCATTTTTGGCGCAAGACGGTCATACACTTTATTTCTCTTCCAATTCGGATGCTTCAATCGGAGAATTTGATGTTTTTAAATCCACATTTGACAGAAATACAACGCAATGGTCAAAGCCCGTTAATCTCGGAGCACCTATTAATTCTGCCGGTAACGATACTTATTTCAAACTTTCGCCGGATGGTTTGCATGGTTTTTTAGCGTCGGACAGAAAAGAAAGTATCGGCGGTTACGATATTTATTCCGTATTATTCAAAAAATCACAGTCTGAACAAATTGCCTCTGCCTTTGTTGATTTTCATACAGCAGCACCAAAATCCGGCGAAGAAGTTGCGAAAACAACTGTTGTGAAACAAGAAAAGATTAATGTAACCGTATCGCCCATTTTTTATACCGCTGATGATGATGTCGTTAATGCCGAAAACATCAACAAATTGCGCAACGCCCTCGTCGTTTTAAAAGCCGATCCGGAAGCGAAATTAATTCTTGTGTCGCACACAACGGAAGGCGAAAAAAATTCTTTCGATTTATATTTCAGCATCAAACGTGCCGAAAAAGTGGCGCGTTTCTTTATTGAAAATGGTATTATTGGCGAAAACATTTTATTAAAATCGGTGGGAAGTGAATACCCTTTAGCTATTACTAATTTGAATGGTGCAGCGAATCCGATAGGTGAAAAATTAAATCGCCGTATTGATTTACATTTTTTTAATACGCATGCTGCATTAGTCAACGTCACAACCGAAATATCGAATGTTTCCACGTTTATGATAAATCCGAGCGGAAAAAAATTGGATAAACACTTAAACGGATTGAGTTATAAAGTTCAAGTGATGACCTCAAAACGCCTTTTCGATAACGATATTCTCAGCAAATACAGTGACCCGATGATTGAGGCAACCGGCAACGAGGGCATTAATCAATACAGTGTCGGTTTGTTTTACGATTATAAATCTGCCGAGAAACTTTCTCAGACTATTATTAAAGAAGGCTTTCCGGATGCCTTCGTCGTGCCTTATGTTGACGGATATAGAACCGCCGGAGAATCTGCAAAAAATTATGTCAAACAATATCCGGATTTGAATACGTATTTGACGGCGCGAAAAAAACAATAGAATTTTCGACGATGGATTTATTGACATTGGACTTACTGACGTTAGACTCTTTCCATCGTCAGTAAATCTAACATCAGTAAGTCCATCGTCGAAAATGATTAATTGATCAATGAAAAAAAAAATCTACACATTAATTTACCTTATTTTTTTGTTTGCGACAAATGCGCACGCGCAACAATTGTCTTATTTAAAAGTGCGCCTCAACGAATCTTTTACCGGCGAAACTTTATTGACTAAATACCAACTCAACGATTATTCTTGCAACAAAAGCCAATTTTTAAAACTCAACAACCTCCAAAATATTTCTTCGACACTTGAAAAAAATAAAGAATACACGCTCCCGATTTGGTTATATGCTTTCAACGGACATTCTATTCGCTCGTCGCTCAATTCAAAAGATTTATCGTTGGCGCAAACCATTCAAACTTATAATGCCGGTTTGTTACAAGGCGGCGTGCGCAAACAAAGTTATAAGCAAAGCGGATTTATTTTTGTGCCTTACCATCTTTTAAATTGCCGAAGCGAAAAAGCACTCATACCGAAATCCGTTGCACCGGCAGATTTAATTTCCGGCGAACCGGCATCTGCCACAAATGATAAACCGGTAAAACATTCAGCTAATACCCGCACTTTTATAATTTTCGGAAAAAAACACCAAGAAGTCGAAATTTTAGACCGTAAATTAAAAGGGAAAATTTTTTACGTAGAAGGCGGACATGGCGGTCCGGATCCGGGCGCGATGGCAAAAGTTGAAGGACGAACGCTTTGCGAAGATGAATATGCTTATGACGTATCTTTACGCGTGGCGCGTGAATTAATTAAGCATGGCGCAACTGTTTTTATCATCAATCGCGACCCGACTGACGGTATTCGCGACGGTAGTTTTTTGCTTTGTGACAACGACGAACGCACTTATCCGGATTTAAAACCGCCTGTTAATCATAAAGCGCGACTCACACAACGCTCCGTTGCTGTCAATAAATTATTCGACAAATACAATAACCTCGGCATTAAGGATCAAAGACTTATCGTTATTCACGTAGATTCACGCGGAAAAAGTGATCAAACAGATACTTTTTTATATTATCAAGAACAAAATCCAAAGAGTCATAAAATTGCGAAGTGCATGCAAGAGACTTTAGAAAAAAAATACGCCAATCATCGCGAATATAAAGGATCTTTGACGCAACGCGATTTGCACATGCTCCGCGAGTGCAAACCTGCAACAGTTTACGTAGAACTCGGTAATATCAGAAATGCTTTTGATAGAAAACGTATTATGGAAGTCAATAACCGGCAAGCGATTGCGAGTTGGCTCGCGGAAGGGTTTATGAAATAATTGACAATTGACAATAGACAATGTCAAAAAAAAATGCCCGAGAGGAGGTCCTCGGGCATTTACAAAACGAATTTTACAATTCTTTAACCAAAACAAATTTTATAGTTCCAATACCGTGCCAAAAAATAAAAAAACATTAAAAATAAATTAAAAAAAATATTTTGATACCATTTTCTAGGAAAAACGGCATACTTATAGCATTAATTGCTTTTGCTTTTTTAGTTTTTTGTGTGCGCTTTGATATTCGTATGCTCGACGTTACAAATACCGAGTGGTTAATGCACTGGAGTTTGGATACCGGTTCATATTATCTCATGGAAAATTATTACAGGCAATCGGCTTGGCACTTTCCGGAAATCGGTTTATTTACCGGATATGCCTATCCGACTATAACTGCAATAGGGACAAATGATATAGTATCGTTGTTTGCGGTGGTTACAAAAATTTTTTCTTCAATCTTACCTCAATCGTTTCAATATTTCGGTATTTGGTTGTTGTTGTGCTATTTTATGCAAGCCTTTTGGTCGTATCATTTTTTGAAAACGCTGTCAGTATATCGCTGCAAAAATTTTTCCGAATTGGAATTTTTCTTCGCGAGTTTGTTTTTTATTACCGCTACGCCGTTGCTTTTTCGCGCCGGACATCCGAATATGTGTATGCATGCTTTTTTTTTGGCGGCATTTACAAATTATTTCAGCTTTTCTACGCCGCAAAAAAAATTTTACGCACTTTGGATAATTATCGGAGTGGCAACAACGATTCATCTTTACACGACCGCCATGTTGTTACTCATCAGTTTGGCGACAACGGTGGATTTATTTAATCGAAAAAAAATTACATTTCTGCAATTGACCGGCGCGAATTTGATAAGCGCAGGAATCGTCGGTGTGCTGTTGTATTTGTTAGGTTTTTTTTATTTATCCTTTGATACCGTTCAAGCGGAAGGTTTCGGAAATTTTTCGGCAAATTTGAATACTTTTTTTAATTCACGCGGTTACTCTCAAATTTTTTCGGAATTAAAAAGTTCTTCGTTCGGACAGTACGAGGGTTTTGCTTATCTCGGTGCCGGTGTTTTTTTTATTTTATTTTTTATTTTTTCAAATTACATTTTTATTTTTTTTAAAAAGAATTCTGAAAAAGAATTTCAAAAAAATAATTCCGAAAAAAATAATTCTGAAAATTTTTCCGAAAAAA
>JAYTNA010000163.1:0-2669 GCA_043748865.1 Saprospiraceae bacterium | reverse complement strand
TCTGATTGATTTCACAGCCAAACCACAAAAAGAAAGCATCAACTTACTATGGCAAACGGCGAATGAGATAAATTTTAAGGGCTTTGAATTGCAACGCGGCACTGATGCTCAAAATTTTTCGACCATAGCGGAAATAAAAGGCAAAGGTGCAAGCGATTATTCTTACGCCGATGCAACTGTTATATCCGGACAAATTTATTATTATCGTTTGAAAATGAGTGATAACGATGCAAGTTTTAAATATTCGTTGGTGCAATCTGCCGTCATTAAAAAAGCCGATAATTTGAGCGTGAAATTTTTTCCGAATCCGACGAGCGACGTGGTTAATTTAGAAATAAATAACGACAAACAAGTAAGCATCCGAGTCTTCGATCTTTTGGGTAGGCAGGTTTTTGAAAAAACAGGCGTATCTGAAAAAGCACAACTCGATCTCACCAATTTTTCGTCGGGCGTTTACTTCGTGGAAATAAATTCGGAGAAGAGTTCGATACGCGAGAAAATTATGAAGAACTAAAAATTATTTGATTACTGACTGTTTTTTAATTATCAGTGCGTACTTTTGTTTAGAATTTGCTAAAACTAAATCTAAATAACTTTTAGTGATAAGAACAATTAAAAAAACGCATGGTACTTGAATCCAAAAGTTCGTTGGTACAAAAAATAAATAACGCGCTCTGCGATATTCGTCCTTTCCTCGCTATTGATGGCGGTAATGTAGAAGTTGTTGATGTTACGGATGATACGATCGTTCATGTCAAATGGCTTGGTAATTGTAGCATGTCGCAAATGACGATGAAAGCCGGCGTTGAACGCGCTATCATTCAACAATTGCCGAAAATAAAATCGGTGATAGGGGCGAATTGATTTTCGATTTTCGATTTCGGATTTTCGATTTATAAAAAGATTTTATAAAAAGATTTCAAAAAAAATCGAAAATCGAAAATCGAAAATTATTTAAACTTCGTTGTTCTTGCGTCTCTAATTTTTCCTTTCCAATTCATACCGAACCCGATGGATTTTTCGACACGTATCGCTTTCAATCTGCCGAGCGAATAAAATGCGTGATTGACGATTTTCAATATTGCCGGACAAGTTGTGTATCAAAAAGATATCGGCGGACAAATCGGTTACAACGAAATCGTTATCGAAAAATCGGAATTGAACGCGACCGGTGTTTTGTAATATCGTTTGGATACACGCGACAATTCGGCTGTAAAAAGAATGGTAGTTATTGAGTAGTTGACAGTTTTTTTTAGTTGACAGTTTTTTCAGTTGACAGTTGAGAGTTGACAGTTTTTGTTTTATAAAGGTTAATAGAATTGTTTTTCTATTTTTTAATTGATTGCGTCGAAAATTTCTTTTTCGACGCAATTTTTTTTCAAAAAATTTTTCAAAAAATTTTTCAAAAAAAAATCGAATCGGGAAATTTTTTTCGAAATAATTTTTTTTTATTTTTTTATTGAAGCTGTTTAAATTTTTGTCTCAAACGTATATTGCCGCTCGCTAATTTACTTTCTTTTGTCTTGACACAAAAGAAAGTAACAAAGAAAAAGTCAAGTCCGCAAAACTCCCTCCGGTCAAACAGCGTTGCGGACGGCTCGGCTTCTTGCACTTTCAAAATAAGTCCAAAATTTAAAAGTTTAAACAGTTTCATTTTTTAAAATCGCGTTGATTAAAAAACATCGGGTTGCCCTAATGGTACCCAATAAACTTGACGGAAAAATTTTTTATCTCGACAAAAATAAAAAAACACGTAACCTAAAAAGAAAATCGAACACATAACAACTTTAAAATTTTCAAAATTACTACTGCTTTAATGCGGATTTCTTGATAAAGATTTTAATTATTAACGATCCAAAACCAAATCAAAAATTTAAAATTGTCAATCAAAAATCAAAAATTTAAAAATAAAACACGTTTGGGGTGTATGATTGAGACTTTCGGGGTGTATGATTGAGACTTTCGGGGTGTACTAACTCCGTACCTTTGTATCATAATTTAAAAACTGAATAAAATTATTTTTGAGTGAAAACTTGTTAATTTTTTTTAATACAACACATGATGAGCAACTTTACCTGTAATGAAATCAAGCCGAACACGATTCGGAAACAAACACACGCCACGGAAAACAATCCGCGCTCTACTTCTTTGAGAAATATTTTTAAAAACGCACGAAGACAAGTTTTATCTTTGATTGTGTTGGCGTTTATTTTTTTTACGGCGCAAGCACAAACTACCGTCGTGAACGTCACAAACACTAAAATTGATTTTACAGGACAGATCGGTTCTTGGACAGTACCTGCCGGTGGTCCATACAAAATCCGGATTACGGCAAAAGGCGGGAAAGGCGGAACAGCAAATCAAAATCATTCTCGAATCGGTGGCAATGGCGCAGTCATGATTGGTGAATTTATTGTGAGTTCCGGGCAAATACTTGAGTATGATGCCGGCGCAGCCGGGCAAGACTATCCATACACCCGCAGCGGCGGCGGAGGCGGCGGTGCGGGTTCGGGTGTCCGTATTGGCGGTACACTACTCATTCTTGCCGGAGGCGGTGGTGGAGCCGGTTCCGGTGATGTGGGCGGAAATGCTCAAAGCACAACCGGCGACGTTGGCGGAAACGGTGGTACCGGCAGTGATGGTGCCGGCGGCGGCGGTATAAATACTCC
>JAYTNA010000162.1:0-14313 GCA_043748865.1 Saprospiraceae bacterium | reverse complement strand
CTAGAAGATTCTTGGCAACTCATGCAAGAACCTATCAGTAAAACGAACAGTTACGGTACTTGGTGGGTGAAACTTACGCCGCAAAATATCGAAATGGCTCCGATGAGTGCCGCCGATGATGTTATCAGCACTAATATCAATATTTCTGCTTTGGTAGAAGTAAAATCCGGCGATACTAAACCGACATTTCGAGAAAATTCTTATTTGCCGCCGTTTAAAATGGGCATGCCGACAAATTCAGATTTTGCCGTCAGTTTAGTCACCGATATTCCTATAAAAGAAGCAGAGCGCATTGCAAAAGGTTATGCCGTCGGACAAGTTTATACACCAGCCGGAAAAACGATAAAAGTTACCAATGTAGAATTGTTCGGACAAAACGATAAACTCATTGTCAATACATCTTTTACGGGCAGTTACAACGGTAGTTTGTTTTTGGTGGGCAAACCTTTTTTTAATCCGCAAAAAAATACTATTGAATTGGCAGATTTAGATTACGAACTGCACACAAAAAATTTCTTGTTGAGTACCGCACGTTGGTTATTCGACAGAACAATTCTGAAAAAAATGCAAGAAGCCTGCGTTTTTAAATTAGACGACAACATAGCGTTTTTCAAAACAATGACCAATGATATGTTGCGGAACTATCAGTACAATAATAATGTATCTTTGCAGGGAGTCGTTGACGATTTGGTCATAGATAATATTAGGGTAGAAAAAGATAATATCCGCGTTTTTGTGTCATCAAAAGGAAAACTAAATTTGAATATTTCGGGTTTAGATGGGTTTTAAATCAATTAAGGATTAAGAACTCTTAATTCTCAAAAATTCTTAATTCGTAATTCATTGAAAATGGCTGCAAATAATTTTAATATAGAAGGTTTAACTGATGAACAAGTACGCGCTTCAAGAGAAAAATACGGGCAAAATAGTTTAGAGTATAAAAAGCAAAACGGTATTATAGATGCTCTGAAAAGTTTAGCAAAAGAACCAATGGTTATTCTATTGTTGGTAGCATCGAGTATTTATTACGCGAGCGGCAAAACAGGCGACAGCCTTTTTCTTGCCTCAGCCATTGTATTAGTTTCCACTATTTCTTTGTATCAAGATTCCAGAAGCCGTAATGCTTTAGAAAAATTAAAAAACTTTACACAACCCAATTGTAAAGTCATTCGCAACGGCAAAATAGAAGAAATTAAAAGCGAAAAATTAGTTGTAGGCGATAGTTTAATGGTAGAAGAAGGCACATCTATTACTGCCGATGGGGTTATTGTACATTCCAACGATTTTTCCTTAAATGAATCTATCCTTACAGGCGAATCACTATCGGTTTTTAAAGACGCGCTTCAAGAAGATAATTTAATTTTCCAAGGCACAACCGTCGCAAGCGGATTAGCTATTGCAACAATTACCACAATAGGCAATGAAACTAAATTGGGGAAAATAGGTAAAAGCCTAGAAAATATCAAAGAAGAAAAAACGCCTTTAGAATTGCAAATCAACGATTTCGTAAAAAAATTAGTCATTGCAGGTACTGGTGTTTTTCTTATCGTTTGGGCAATAAATTACTTTCACTCCAAAAACGTATTAAACAGTTTGCTCAAAGCACTGACCTTGGCGATGAGTATTTTGCCTGAAGAAATTCCGATGGCATTTACGACTTTCATGGCAATAGGTGCTTGGCGTTTAATGAAAATGGGTATCGTAGTTAAGCAAATGAAAACCGTTGAAACGTTGGGTAGTGCCACCGTAATTTGTACCGATAAAACCGGAACAATCACAGAAAATAAAATGACTTTGGCAAAGTTATTCTTACTTCCCACTCAAAAAATTTCCAATCCGGAAGATGAGTTAACTGATACCGAAAAAGAACTCATTCGATTAGCAATGTGGGCAAGTGAACCGATTCCATTCGACCCGATGGAAAAAGCATTACATAAAACTTATTCAGATTTAACACCCGATGATGAACGCTCACATTTTAAAATAATTCATGAATATCCGTTAGATGGAAAACCACCCATGATGACACATATTTTTGAAAACGATTCCGGCAAACGCATTATAGCCGCCAAAGGGGCACCGGAAGCATTGATTAATGTTTCTAAATTAACAGCATCAGAAAAACAACAAATAGAAGCAGCTATAGACATTTTAGCCAAAGACGGCTATCGTGTATTAGGCGTAGGCGAAGCCGACTTTAATCAAAATAATTTCCCGAAAAAACAACAAGAAATTCAATTTGCCTTCAAAGGTCTTGTGGCTTTTTACGACCCGCCTAAGAAAAATATTCATGTTGTTTTAGAAAAATTTTATAAAGCCGGCATTGCAGTAAAAATTGTTACAGGCGACAATGCAGCCACCACAATCGCCATCGCCAAACAAATTGGATTTAAAGGATTTGAAAAGAGTATAACCGGTGAAGAATTGATAAAGTTATCGGATGCCGAATTACAAGAAGTTGTAATGACCATAAATGTATTTTGCAGAATGTTTCCGGAAGCTAAATTGAAAATCATTACTGCTCTCAAAAATAACGACCAAATTGTAGCCATGACAGGTGACGGTGTGAATGATGGACCGGCACTGAAAGCCGCACATATTGGTATTGCCATGGGTAAAAAAGGTACGGAGATTGCCAAAGAAGCAGCAAGTTTGATTTTATTAAAAGATGATTTATCAAAAATGGTAGATGCCGTGGCTATGGGTAGAAAAATTTACGCTAATCTGAAAAAAGCGTTTCAATATATCATATCCATCCACATACCTATTATACTTACAGTTTTTATTCCTCTGGCTCTCGGATGGGTTTATCCCAATATTTTTTTACCTGTACACATTATTTTTTTAGAATTGATAATGGGTCCTACATGCTCCATCATTTTTGAAAATGAACCCGCAGAAAAAAATATCATGTTGCAAAAACCCAGACCAATTACAACATCATTTTTTAATTGGAAGGAATTAACCACAAGTATTGTTCAAGGATTAGTCATTACAGCCGGCACTTTATTTACTTACCAATATGCCGTTCAACAAGATTATGATGAGGCAATTACGCGAACAATGGTTTTCACTGTTTTGATTGTCGCTAATATTTTTTTAACGCTTGTGAATCGCTCTTTTTATTATTCCATCATCACTACAATAAAGTATAAAAACAATATGGTTTTGCTTATCATTTTCATAACCCTATTGATTACAATATTATTACTTTTTGTAAAACCACTGACCTATTTCTTCGGTTTTGAAACAATAAATTTATCACAATTATTTATTTGTATCGGGATCGGTTTTCTTTCTGTAATTTGGTACGAAATAGTAAAATGGCGACAGAGAATAAGCAAAAATTAATTTCATTTCATAAAATAAACAGGCAATGTTTTCAAAAAAAATTAAAAAATTTTTGAGTATAATGGGACCCGGACTTGTAACCGGTGCCAGTGACGACGACCCGTCGGGCATTGCAACTTACTCTCAAGCCGGCGCGCAATTTGGGTTTGCCACGTTATGGACAGCTTTACTTACTTTCCCATTAATGGCTGCCGTTCAAGGTATGTGCGCACGTATCGGTTTGGTAACTTCGCAAGGTTTGACGGTCACATTGAGACAACATTATTCAAAGCCCATCCTTTATACAATGCTGTTGTTTAGTTTTCCGGCAATAACTTTAAATATAGGTGCAGATATACAAGGTATGGGTGCGGTAGCGCACATGATTGTACCGCAAATACCTATTTCTATTTTTTGCGTGGTATTTACGGCTGCGTTAATGTTCTTTATCATCCGATATCCTTATCAAAAAATAGCAGCAATTTTAAAATGGCTTTGCTTAACTTTACTTCTTTATATCATCGTACCATTTATGGTAAAACAAGATTGGGTGACAGTGGCAAAAAATACTTTTATACCGACCATACAATTTAATAAAGAATTTCTTTCTATCATCGTAGCTATTCTTGGTACGACGATTTCACCTTATTTGTTTTTTTGGCAAGCAACGATGGAAGCGGAAGACATCGCCAATCGCACAAAAAAAATAATGATTAACAAACACGTTCTCAACGATATGAAAACCGATGTCAATATCGGGATGTTTTTATCTAATCTCGTCATGTTTTTTATTATTCTGACAACAGGCAGTATTTTATATGCAGGCGGTATCAGACAGATAGATACAGTTGATCAAGCCGCGAAAGCGTTAGAACCTTTAGCAGGAAAATTGACTTATTTTATTTTCGCGCTCGGCGTTATCGGTACCGGACTTTTAGCAATTCCGGTTTTAGCCGGCTCGCAATCTTATATGTTGGCAGAAACTTTTGGTTGGGAGGCAGGATTGAACAAAAAATTTCCGGAAGCGCGCGCGTTTTACATTTCAATTATCATTTCACTTTTAGTTGGTTTATCGCTCGACTTTTTGGGCATCAGTCCGATTAAAGCCTTATTATATACCGCCATTTCTTACGGACTTACCGCGCCGGTTTTAATTGCCATCATCTTGCACATCGGTAACAACAAGGAAATCATGAAAAATCACACAAACTCTAGGCTCTCAAACATTCTCGGGTCTATTACTTTAGTGCTTATGACAGTGGCAGCGGTTGCTTTGATTTATTTTTTATTTATGACATAATGAATGAGAAAGAAATAAGTTCAACAGTTAGACTTATTCTTTTGCGTTCATAATACTTATCTTTTGCGTTAAATATTACCCGATATTCTCCTTAAAAGATAAACATTCTGACCAAAAAATAATTAACCCTACCGGCAGAACTTATTCCTTTCTCATTCCTAAAAGTTATAGTTTAGTTAAAATTTCTTTTTTTTAAGAAATAATTAATTTAATATTTTGTGAATGAAAAAAAATACTTAATTTAGTGCCGTGAATTAAAGGCGAATCAAAAGACAATTTTATAGAGACACTTAATTTAGCTTTTCGTCACTTTCGTGTTAATAAACTGTACATCTCGCATACTATGAATAAGAAAACGTTCTTACTCAAAACCACATTCTTAATTTTTTAAACTTTTTAAAGATGAGAGTACAACTTGAAGCCGTTCATTTTTCTGCCGATGCTAAATTATTAGCAGCCATAGAAGAAAAATTAGCGAAACTTGACCATTATTTCGATAAAATCGTCGAAGCACGTGTCATGTTGAAGATGGAAAATTCGGGGCAGATTAAAGACAAGATTGCGGAAATCAAAATTTTAATTCCGAACGGTGTGATTTTTATCCGCGAAACAAGCAAGACTTTTGAACTCGCTTTCGACAAAGCCCTGTTTGTTATGAAACGCCAACTTATTAAATTTAAAAAGAAATGATTAGAGTCGAAAGTAAAATTAAATGAATTGTAAAATGCCTTCAAAAAGCATTTCTTAAAATTATTTTACATTTTGCTAAAAAAATTTACGGACATTTAAAAACAACGCCCGCTATGCAACACATATCGGGCGTTTGCGTTAAAGAACCTTATTAGAAAAAAAATGATTTTTTTTGATAAAACACTTGCAGAGTCATAAAAAAAAACTACCTTTGCAACGCTTTTTTAAAAATCATAGTCGGCTTATAAAAAAGCATAGTTCTTTTAAGAATTTGTAAAAACTTTTTAACATCAAGCCGATGTAGCTCAGTTGGTAGAGCAGCTGATTTGTAATCAGCTGGTCGGGGGTTCGAGTCCCTCTATCGGCTCTTAGAAAGTGCGGGAGCATACCAGAGTGGCCAAATGGGACAGACTGTAAATCTGTTGGGAGACCTTCGGTGGTTCGAATCCATCTGCTCCCACAAAATTATAAATGAATAATGAATAATTTTTTATTTGTTTTTTATTCATTATTTGTTGTTTATAGTTCATTGTTTTCAGCGGAAGTAGCTCAGTTGGTAGAGCGATAGCCTTCCAAGCTTTAGGTCGCGAGTTCGAACCTCGTCTTCCGCTCACTTGTTAAGTGTTTTGAGGAGTGTTAAAAAAAGTGCTGCGTGAAAATGCAAAAATTTCGATTGTTGCAAACACTTCGTACTTTTACCTTACTATTGCTTTATCACGGGTAAAATTTTTGTAGAAGCCGTGGTAGCTCAGTGGTAGAGCACTTCCTTGGTAAGGAAGAGGTCGAGGGTTCGACTCCCTTCTACGGCTCGATTTCGTTAAAGGTTAATTCGTTAATTCGTTAAACAGATTTACTAATTCACCGAATTTATTTTTTTTATTTTTAAAGATTTGACTTTTACACAACTTTTAAAATTTTATATCAATGGCTAAGGAAACCTTTTTGAGGTCGAAACCACATTTAAATATCGGAACGATTGGTCACGTTGACCACGGCAAGACAACTTTGACTTCGGCTATTACTTCAGTATTAGCGAAAGATGGTCTAGCCAAAAAAATTGATTACGATAAAATTGATGCTGCGCCGGAAGAAAAAGAACGCGGTATCACTATTAATACAGCGCACGTTGAGTACGAAACTCTAAATCGTCACTATGCGCACGTTGATTGTCCGGGTCACGCCGACTATGTAAAAAACATGGTAACAGGTGCTGCTCAAATGGACGGAGCTATTCTTGTTGTTGCTGCTACGGATGGTCCGATGCCGCAAACACGTGAACACATTTTGTTGGCGCGTCAAGTAGGTGTTCCAAACATAGTTGTTTTCATGAACAAAGTAGATCTTGTTGATGACGAAGAAATGTTGGAACTTGTAGAAATGGAAGTACGCGAATTATTAAGCAAATATGATTTTGACGGCGATAATATCGCTATTATTAAAGGCTCGGCTTTGAAAGCACTTGAAGGTGATCCGGCTTGGACAATTAAAGTGACCGAATTGATGGCTGCTTGCGATAAAGAAATCCTTGAACCGATTCGTGTAACTGACAAACCATTCTTGATGCCGGTCGAAGATGTATTCTCGATCACAGGTCGCGGTACAGTTGCAACAGGTCGTATCGAACGTGGAGTAATCAACGTCGGCAATCCGGTTGAAATTATCGGCATGGCGAAAGAAGGTGAAAAACCTCTTGTTTCCACAGTTACAGGTGTTGAAATGTTCCGTAAATTACTTGATCGTGGTGAAGCAGGAGATAATGCCGGTATTTTATTACGCGGTATCGAAAAAGAAGCTATTAAACGCGGTATGGTTATTTGTGCGCCGGGTTCAGTGAAACCGCACAGAAAATTCAAATGTCAAGTTTACGTTTTATCTAAAGACGAAGGTGGTCGTCACACGCCATTCTTTAACGGATACCGCCCGCAATTTTATTTCCGTACAACTGACGTAACAGGTGACTGTATGCTACCTGCCAACGTAGAAATGGTAATGCCGGGTGATAATGTTGAATTATCGGTTGAACTTATCAGCACAATTGCGATGGAAAAAGGTTTGCGCTTTGCGATCCGTGAAGGCGGTCGTACAGTTGGTGCCGGTCAGGTGACAGAAATTATTTCGTAAATCTATTTTAAAAACGATATTTGTGTTTGAAAGTGAAAAGATTAAAGCACACGATAAGTGTGCTTTAATCTTTCGCTTATAAACGGATAATTTTTTCGACTTAATAATATTAATTCGGCACGATATTCTCACAAATTAGTTTATATTTGCAGTAAGAAAATTAAAACTATTGCAAAGGTAGTTGTTTAATTTTTTTAATACACGGGAATAGCTCAACTGGTAGAGTGGCGGTCTCCAAAACCGTAGGTTGCGGGTTCGATCCCTGCTTCCCGTGCTTAGGAATGAGAAAGAAATAAGTTCCACCGTTAGACTTATTCTTTTATGCTCATAATGCTTATTTTTTGCGTTAAAT
The DNA here is from genome assembly GCA_043748865.1 of Saprospiraceae bacterium. Lineage (GTDB taxonomy): Bacteria > Bacteroidota > Bacteroidia > Chitinophagales > Saprospiraceae > JAAFJT01. Next base: position 6,520 of record JAYTNA010000162.1, on the reverse strand, counting down.
ATTATCCGATATTCGCCTTAAAAGATAAAAATTCTGATTAAAAAATAATTAACCCTTCCGGCAGAACTTATTTTTTTATCATTCTTTAGTTTATCATTTTTTTAAGATTTTTTTTATGCTGGATACAATCAGATTGTACATCAACGAAAGTTACGACGAAATTCGTACAAAAATGACTTGGCCTACTTGGCAAAACCTGCAATCTACGACAGGCGTTGTACTCTTGTGCTCTCTTTTTTTGGCTGTTCTCATTTTCTTGATGGACACTTCCGCCAATCAATTTTTGAAACTTATTTACGGAATTAAATAATAGTTGTAAGTTGTTAATTGTAAGTTGTTAGTTTTAAAAATTTACAACTAATAACTAATAACCAATAACTAATAACTAATAGTCATGTCCGAAGAAACAAGATGGTATTCATTGCGCGTCGTGAGTGGAAAAGAAAAATCCATTAAAGAGCGTATTGATAAAGAAATAAAAGCTGAAGGTTGGGGAGATTATGTACAAAACGTCGTAGTGCCTACTGAAAAAGTATATAAAATACGCAACGGTAAGAAGCATATCATGGAGCGGAATATCTTGCCCGGTTATATTTTAGTAGAAGCAACTCCGGGTAAATTTAAAGGCGATATATCTCAACAAATTTCAAATTTGCAAAACGTCATTCACTTTCTCGGCAAAAACGATCCTATTCCGATGAAAACTTCGGAAGCAAAACGTTTACTCGGTATTGTTGATGAAACGCAAAGTGCGGGTGAAGTGATTGCAGAACCGTTTATGGTGGGCGAACCGGTAAAAATTACAGATGGTCCTTTCACGGATTTCATTGGCGAAATTCAAGATATTAACGATGAGAAGAAAAAATTGAAAGTTATCGTTAAAATTTTTGGTCGCGGCACGGAAGTTGAATTAAGTTTCATGCAGGTAGAAAAACAAAAATAATTTTTCAAGAAATTTATAAAAAAAAATGCGTGATTTTTCAAAATTGAAAAATCACGCATTTTTTTTATAAATTCAAAGTCCGAAACGCCGAATTATTTTTTTCTCTAAAATCTCCAACGGTACACAGCCATCGCTTAAAACTTCGTCATGAAAAGCGCGAATATCGAATTTATCTCCAAGTTTTACTTGCGCTTTATGTTTAAGCTCTAAAATTTTTTGCTCACCGATTTTATAACTTAAAGCCTGTCCCGGAATTGCCATGTAGCGTTCAATTTCGGCAGTGACATTTTCTACACTCTCTGCTTCATTGTCTAAATCATATTGAATTGCTTTTTCGCGTGTCCAATTTTTTGCGTGTAAACCGACATCCACAACGAGACGAATAGCGCGGTGCATTTCAGCACCGAGTCTGCCGAAATATTGATACGGGTCGGTGTATAAACCTAAATCTTTTCCTAAACCTTCGCAATACAAAGCCCAACCTTCACCATAAGCACCGTACCACAGATAACGCCGGAAACTCGGCAGTGATTTATTTTCCGATTGCAACATACCTTGATAGTGATGACCGGGAATGGCTTCGTGTAGAAATAAAGATTCGTCTTGAAAAATGTTGTATTTTTTTACATCCGGCAACGGCACATAAAAAATACCGGCTCTATCCGATTCTAAATTACCGGGAATATATTCCGCACTTGCAGATACTTCTCTGAAAGTTTCTGTTCTTCTTATTTCGAAATGTGTTTTTGGTTTTTTATCGAACAGTTTTTCTAATTGCGGTTGCATTTTTTTATAAATGCTGTCGAAGTGCGACAAAACTTGTGCGGGCTGCGTAAACGGTGTAAGCGATTTATTATCGGTGTTGACGAATTTAAAAAACGCTTTTAAATCGCCTTTGAAACCGACGGATGTTTTTACTTTTTCCATTTCCGCTCTGATACGCGCTACTTCTTTTTGTCCGATGTCGAAAACTTGATCGGCAGATAAATCCGTTGTCGTCCAATATTTTATGAGGAAATCGTAATAAGCGCGACCGTTCGGCACGGCGTTGAAACCGGAAGTCGGACGTGCAGCCGAAAGATATTCGTTTTTCAAAAAATCATAAATCTTTTTATGGTTCGGTTTGATATTATTATTGATGAGCGCGACATAATCCGCCGTTAATTTTATTTTATCGCTATCGAAAATATCTTTATTGGTTTCTAATTTATCAATTGGACCATAGTAAACGTGTGTGTCTGTCGGTGTTTCCGCCATCGTTTGAAATTGCGGTAACATTTTCACCACTAAACTTTTCGGCAACACCCAACCGTAAGCCATGCCTTTTCGCATATTACTGATAGCCGTATCGCACCATGCCGGAAAATGCGACATACGCGCTAACCAATTCTCATAATCTTTTTTTGTTTTGAAAGGTTGCGCGCTTTCTCCGCTGCCCAACTGACCTAAATCAATCGTTTTTCCCCAAAATTGATTGATAGGAGAGAGGTTGTCCGGAAATTTTAAACTCTCGATTATTCTATCATTTTCCCAATTTAAAATATCGGATGTGATTTGCGCATTGTCGCCGAGTTTTTTATTTTTCAGTTCACCGAGTTGTGCTTTTATTTTCCAAGCAAAACGACCGAGAGAATCTCGAAAAGTTTGACTGATATCAATCGGAAATCTGTCGTTATAGTCATTAATTCCGTTAGCTTGCGCTTCAAATGGAAACAGCTGCATCCGTTCTTTGTAATAATTTTCGGCGATATTGTTTATTTTATCATCGTTGTGGACATCGGTTGTTTTTGTGCATTTATAAAAAGCAAAAATAAAAATCTGTAATAAGAGGTAGTATGATCTATTTTTCATTTTAGTTAAAATTTAGGTAAAGAACCATCAAACAATCAATCATAAGCAAAAGTAGTTTTTAGTTTTATTTATTTTAGGTTTAAAGGAAGTATTTACTTATTTATTGTATTTTTGTTCCTTGCTAATATCACCGAGAAAACAAGTAAACACTCAACTTAAATTTTACAGTGCCGGATAATAACAATAACATATCAACCGCTTATAAATTAGACCGATCAAAACTTGTTTGGGCGGCGGCGATATTGATTATTGGTTTGTTAGCCTTGTTCGTGACACGCAGAAAAAATCTGTCGCAAGTAGCCGATGTTAATGTCTCAATAAAACATTTAGATAATGGCAGCAAAGATTTTATAGATTCTTCCGACGTTGTTACCATTATCAAGCACGCCTTAGACGAAGATATTAAAGACCAAAGGGTAGGAAGGGTGGATGTATCGCATATCGAAAAAATATTGAATCAAGACCCATTTATAGAAAATGCGGAAGTGTTCGTAACCGCTTTGAATAACTTAAATATCACGGTCAAACAACGCGAACCGATTTGTCGCATCATTGATAATGCCGGCAGTAATTATTATTTAGATAAAACCGGTTTTCGGATGCCGCTTTCAAAACACTTTACGGCACGTGTGCCTATCGTTACAGGAAGTGTGTCGGCTTATGATCCGGAATTTCTTAAAAAAAATAATCTGCTGAAGAATATATTTTATTTGGTGCAAACGCTCGAAGGAGATGATTTTTTTCGTCCGCTTATTCAGCAAATCAATGTTGATGCCGGCGGAGAATTTACGCTCATTCCGGTTTTGGGCGATCAAAAAATTCGCATCGGTGATGCCGGCGATTTGGAAGATAAAATGAATCGGTTGAAAATTTTTTACAGAGAAGCGATGCCATATGAAGGTTGGAACACTTATGCCACCATTTCAGTAAAATATAAAGGACAAATCGTCTGTAAAAAGCGCACATAAAAAGGTATTTTTGTTAAATTTAATTTTTTTTTTCACATTTTTATCTAATTATGCGAAAAAAAATTTGATTAAACGAATAGTATTTATATTTTTGTGAGGTCTTAACTTTATTTTTAAAGTTGAAAATAAGTTACGAGCTTGATTTTGTGTATTTTTAAAACAAGCACGCATAGACACTGAAACACATACATACATTTTAATAGAAACGCTATAATTATTAACGCGCAATTAAATTAATTTAATTGCACATTTCTCAACTTATGAATGATGCAACAAAAGTTGCTTCAACCGATTTGGTTGTTGCACTCGACATCGGTACCACAAAAGTTTGCGCTCTTGCCGGACGCAAAAACGAACACGGCAAATTAGAAATTATTGGTGTCGGTAAAGTTGATAGCGTTGGTGTTATGCGCGGCGTTGTAACTAATATCGAAAAAACAGTAAACGCAATTTATGAAGCTATTTCCGGAGCAGAGCGCATGAGTAAAACTAAATTTACGCGCGTTCATGTCGGTATTGCCGGTCAACACATAAAAAGTTTACAGCATCGCGGTATCCTAACGCGCGATAACGACCATACCGAAATCAGCCAAAAAGATATTCAACGTTTAGTGAACGATATGTTCAAATTGGTTTTGCCTCCGGGCGATAAAATCTTACACGTCATCCCGCAAGAATTTACTGTTGACAATGAACAAGGCATTGTTGATCCGATAGGGATGAGCGGTGTGCGTTTGGAAGCTAATTTTCATATTATTACCGGCCAAATTTCTGCAACGAATAATATTCACAGATGCGTTGAGCGCACCGGTTTGAAAGTCGAATCTATGACTTTAGAGCCGATAGCATCAGCTCACGCCGTTTTAAGTGATGAAGAGAAAGAAGCCGGCATAGCTTTGGTAGATATAGGTGGAGGAACAACGGACATTACAATTTTTTATGAAGGTATCATTCGACATACAGCCGTCATTCCTTTCGGCGGTAATGTCATCACATCTGATATAAAAGAAGGTTGTGCCGTTATGCAGCATCAAGCAGAGCAACTGAAAGTGAAATTCGGTTCAGCTTTGTCCGATGAAGTCTATGATAATCGCATCATCACAATTCCGGGTATAAAAGGACGCGATTATAAAGAAATAAGTGAAAAAAATCTCTCGCGCATTATTCAAGCGCGTATGGAAGAAATTTTTGACTACGTTGTTTGGGAAATTCGTCGGTCCGGATACGAACGTAAACTCATAGGCGGTATAGTACTCACAGGCGGCGGTGCATTAATGAAAGACATTGAAAAATTGTGCGAGTTTCATACAGGTATGACCGCCCGAATCGGTATTCCGGTAGAACATCTCGGACACGGATATTTAGAACAAGTTGCCAGCCCGATTTACTCCACTGCCATCGGTTTATTGATGAATGGCATTGTATATGAAGCGGACCGCGTATCTGTTGAGGGAGCACAACAAGTAGAAGTAAAAATAAAAGAAAGTAATGTTGTTGAAAATAAATCGCAAGAAGTTGCGACTGCTGAAGATAATAATAGACAACACAATGCTGCCAACGGCGGCAAATGGCTTGAAAGTATTTTTAAGAAAACTAAAGAATGGTTTGAAGCAGAACCTGATGTAGATTTGAAGTAGATCTTAGATAATTTTGTATTGAATCGCAATAACCAAAACTTAGAAAACTCACATTACAAAAGCAAATTAAGTACATTAAATAAACAGCAAACATACATTATTCATTATGAGTTAGAATTCTCATATACCAAAATGTAACACTCATGGTCTTTAATTTTAAACAAGAAGAAACATCCATTATAAAGGTAATCGGTGTCGGTGGTGGTGGCTCAAATGCCGTCACACATATGTATAAACAAGGTATTGTCGGTGTTGACTTTGCTATTTGCAATACGGATATTCAATCTATGGTATTGAGTCCTGTCCCGACACGCATCCAACTCGGAAAAGAAGTATCCAAAGGTTTAGGTGCCGGCTCGCAGCCGCAACGCGGTAAACAAGCGTGTTTAGAAAGCATCGAAGAAATAAAACAATATCTAAATGATACGCGTATGTTGTTCATCACTGCCGGTATGGGTGGTGGAACTGGTACGGGTGCCGCGCCCATTATTGCAAAAACAGCACAAGAAATGGGTATTCTGACTGTTGCTATTATCACTTTGCCTTTTACTTTTGAAGGTCGAAAACGTGTGTCGCAAGGTTATGAAGGTTTAGATGATTTGAAAAAAAATGTGGACACAATTATCGTTATTTCAAACGATAAATTGCGCCAGATTTACGGCAATTTGTCTGTAACAAATGCTTTCGCACAAGCAGATAATATATTAACAACCGCAGCAAAAGGTATCGCTGAAATTATTACAGTTCCGGGTCACGTTAATGTTGACTTTGAAGATGTGAGTACCGTAATGCGCGGTTCAGGTGTAGCGATTATGGGCATTGGTATTGCTGAAGGCGATAATCGTGCATTAAAAGCTGCTGATGCGGCACTTTCTTCTCCGTTGCTTGAGGAGAATAATATTCAAGGTGCTAAACAAATTTTATTGAACATCACGAGTGGAACAAAAGAGGTAACGATGGACGAAATTTTTTCCATCACTGAATTTGTACAAGAAGAAGCCGGCGAAAACGCCAATCTTATCTGGGGAAATTGTTATGACGACACACTCGGCGATAAATTAGCTGTGACGATTATTGCTACTGGTTTTGAAAGCCATACGCAAAATCCGCATGCCGAACCT
>JAYTNA010000161.1:0-15213 GCA_043748865.1 Saprospiraceae bacterium | reverse complement strand
ATAAAAAATTTCGATTACAAAGGTTGGTCAAATACGAAATAATATTATAAAAAATAATTGCGCACTCAGTGGAAAAATGATTGAGGGCGCAATTGTTTTAAAATAAAATACGGAAAATGAAAAAAATAATTTTATTTGTACTTGTTTTGTTTGTCTTAAAAACTTCATTCTTCGCGCAACAAATGCCGAATGATGTTATTGCCAATGATACTTGTCGTTTAATCGATAATTATTTGAGCCAAATCACTCGAGATAAAAATTTTTCCGGTGAATTACTCATTGTTAAAGACGGCAAAAAAAAGTTCAGTAAAGGTTATGGTTGGGCGAACAAAGAACAAAAAATTTCTTTTACGCCTTCGACCTTGGCATCAATGGGAAGTATCACAAAATCTTTTACGGCAGCAGCAATTATGAAACTCGTTGAACAAGAAAAAATTTCAGTCAACGATAATTTGAAAAATTTTTTTCCGAATGTACCTGCCGATAAAGCCGACATCACTATTCATCAATTGCTCACTCATTCATCAGGTTTTCATGAATTTTTGGAAAATGATGGCGGAGATTACGCCGTTATAAAACCGGAAGATTTTTTGAAAAAAGCTTTTGCCGAACCTTTATCGTTTGCGCCCGGTCAAAAAGCGATGTATACAAATGTCGGCATGAGTATTCTCGGTATCATCATAGAAAAAATATCGGGTACGGATTAAGAAATTTTTTTGAAAAAGAATTTATTCGATGCTATCGGTATAAAAAATATCGGATATTGTTATCCGCCGTCAAAAAAAGATACTATTGCTGTTGGTTATCAAAACGGAACAGTTTGGGGTACACATCAACAGCATTTTAAAGAAGCAGGCGGTGGTCCATATTGGAATTTAAAAGGCAATGGTGGTTTAGAAGCATCGCTCAACGATATGTTCGTTTGGATAAATGCTATTACCGACAAAACGATTTTAAGTCAAACGACCATTGATAAAATGTTTTCTCCGCATATTCTAGAAGAAGGCAATAGTGGGCAAGTTTATTTCGGATACGGTTGCACATATCGAAAAGCCGTCGCAATACTAAATTGATTGCCAACGGTGGCAGCAACGGCATTTATTTTGCTCAAATGATTAGATTGCCTGAAGAAGGTTTAGTATTTTACATGGTAACGAATGAAAGTTCAATGAGTGCAAACATGATTTTACAAAATATTTCTCAACTTTATTTTCAAGGAAAAATTTTGCAAGATGCTTTGACTATGAAACCCAAAACTTCCGGACTTGCCGATAAAATTTATAGCCTTATTGGAGAAAATAAAATCAACCGGTTTGGAAAGTGCGTTGCAAAAACAAAATATCAATGTTAAAGACGACATGATTTTATTGGAAGTCGGCAACAGATTCATGCAGGAAAAAAAATGGGACGAAGCCTTGATACTTTACGGGTATTATACAAAAACATTCCCGAATATTATCGTCGCTCGGAATGATATGGGTGATGTTTACAGAATTAAAAGTAATAAAACCGAAGCCGGGAAATGTTATAAACAAGCTCTGATATTGCGACCAAGTAACCCGCGTGCAAAAAAAATTTGGAAGAATTGGGGCAGTGAGCAGAATTAATATTTTAAATTAATCCCGCTACCAAACCCGTCCAACCGGTTTGATGTGACGCACCGACACCGCGACCATTATCGCCGTCGAAGTATTCATAAAACAGTATCAAATCTTGGAAATTCGGATCCGTTGTATAAATTTTATTAAGCGCATGAATTGGGCGTGAACCGTTCGCATCTTTTCTAAAAAGCGCGATAAGTCGTTCCGATAACTTATTGGCAATTTCTAAAAGCGAAAAAAGCTGACCGGAATTTGTCGGATACTCCACTCTAAAATCATCACCGTAATAAGTGTGAAATTTTTTCAGCGCATCAATGATTAAATAATTCATTGGCATCCAAACCGGTCCGCGCCAATTTGAGTTGCCACCGAACATACCGGAATCGCTTTCTGCCGGTATATATTTTAAACTCAATTGCTGTCCGTTTACATCAATAGAGTAGGGGTTTTTATCATAAAATTTCGACACCGAACGAATACCGTAAGGCGACAAAAATTCCGATTCATCGAGCGCGTAATGCAACAAACTTTTCGTTCTGTGTCCGCGCAAAAGCGATAGCAAGCGTTTATCTTCAGAAACCGTAAACCAATGCGACACCAATTGCGATAAACCTACATTATCCGAGAGAAATTTTTCAATACGTTGTTTAATCTCCGGCAATTCTTTTATTTCGGCATCATCTAAAATTTCTACCGCAAAAAGTGGTACTAAACCCACCATCGTACGCACTTTCAAGGTTTGCGTATTGCCGTCGCCGTTGCGCAAACAATCGTAGAAAAAACCGTCGGGTTCATCCCATAATCCGCCACCTACTTTTGATGCAGCTTGGGCAATATCTAAAAACTGTTCAAAAAATCGTACGGCGTAATCTTGATAAGTCCCGTTGTGTTTACTCAATTCAATCGCAATACGCATCATGTTGAGCGAAAACATGGCTACCCAAGATGTGGCATCGGCTTGGTCTAAAGTTGCACCATCCGGCAAAACATCGCTCCGATTAAAAACACCAATATTATCGAGTCCTAAAAATCCGCCACTGAAAATATCGTTGCCGTCACTGTCTTTCTGGTTAACCCACCAATGATAATTGGCAAGCAACCGCTGAAAAATGTGTTCTAAAAAAACTAAATCGCCGTCATTATTTTTTTCTTTGCGTTCATTATCAAAAATTTTCCAAGCCGCAAAAGCGTGTACCGGCGGATTCACGTCGCTGAAATTCCATTCATACGCCGGCAATTGTCCGTTCGGATGCTGATAAGAATCTTTAAAGAGCGTATTAAGTTGTTTTTTTGCAAACTCTGAATCAATTTTTGCCAACACTATTGTATGAAAAGCTAAGTCCCATGCCGCAAACCAAGGATATTCCCATTTGTCGGGCATAGATAAAATATCTTCGGCATTAAAATTTTGCCAGTCGCTGTTTCTTCCGCTCCACCGCTCGGCAGGTGGCGGAAACTGACCCGGATCACCTCGCAACCAACGTGATACATCATAATTGAAATACTGTTTACTCCAAAGCATACCCGCAAATGCTTGCCTTTGGATAAGTTTCACGTCTTCGTCGTCGATATTTTTCTGAATATTTTTATAAAAATCGTTTGCATCTTTTCTTTTATTTTCAAAAACGGTACTAAAATCGGCAAAAGGTTGTGCATGTATATTTTTTGAAAGCCGCGTTTGAAAAACCATTTTATCGTTTGCCGAAATCACTACATCGTAATAAGCCGCCGCTTTTGTGCCGGAACTTTGATGATTGAGATGTTCAGTACTACCTGTAATAACATAATCGTTGATCCCATCTTTGTGCGAATTAATATGCGGGCGCGTGCCATATAAACGCGGATGATTGGTTTCATTTTCGGAAAAAAGCCATTTCACATCACCGTCGGCATAAAAAAAATAATCGCCGAGAATTTGATGATGTAACGACAAATGATTTTCGGCAAGCGACAAATTCGGTTTATCGCCGTAATATAAACCATACGCCCAAGTATTTCTGAACCAAACTGTCGGCATATACACCAATCGCGCAGGAGTGGCGGCTCTGTTATGCGCAGTAATGCGTATTAAAATATCTTCATCATCGGCTTTGGCGTATTCAATAAAAATATCGAAGTATTTACTGTCGTTGAAAATACCGGTATCTAAAACTTCATATTCTTTATCTTGTCGCGACCGTCGTGCATTTTCTTCAATTAAATGGCTGTAAGGAAATTTATTTTGCGGATATTTATATAACATCCGCATATAACTGTGATCCGGCACGTTGTCTAAATAATAATACAACTCTTTTACATCTTCACCATGATTGCCTTCGCTGTTCGTTAAACCGAACAAACGTTCTTTTATAATTTCATCTTTACCGTTCCAAAATGCCGGTGCGCAGCAAATCAATTGTTTATCATCACTGATGCCGCCAATGCCTTCTTCGCCCCAACGCCACGCTTGCGATCGCGCTAAGTCATGCGTCGTATATCGCCACGCTTCACCGTCGGCACTGTAATCTTCGCGCACCGTTCCCCATTGTCTGTCCGAAAGATAAGGTCCCCATTTTTGCGTACTCATAAGATTGGTTATTGGTTATTGGTTATTGGTTGTCGGTTATTGGTAAAAGAAATAACAGACAACTAATTAGTGTATTACCATTCGAAAAATTAAATTCATCGGCAAAATTAATTCTAAAAATTAAAGAACAATCAAAAGTGACTCAGAATTAAAATGTTTCTTGAAAAGTGTAAAGTAAATTATTTTTTTGAAATTCATTTGAGTCTTAGAAAATTTTAATACAATTCATAAAAAAACCCGAATTTTTCAAATTTGAAAAATTCGGGTTTTTAAGAATAGTACAGGGTATCTTTACTAATTCAATAAAATTATGCTACGCCACAGAGCCACTCAAAACCGATTGCGGTTTGCGATTTATTCTGTAACGCGCCGGCGTTTCAATAAAAGTATAAGTTAAATACGCGATAAAAATTGACAAACCGACATAAATTAAACATAATCCCCAAGCTGTGAGAGCAGGTAGTGGCGGCGGCATACCGGCGGGTGCTGCCTTCGGGTCAACGGGATTTAAGTAAGACATAATACTGCTGATTGTGAAAAAAAGCGGTTGATGTACTAAATAAATTGAAAATGACCAATCACCTATTTTTTGAAGTACGTTTGTACTTAAAATTTTATTGACAGATACACAGCCATAAGCGGCACTTAAAAGAATAAAAGGCAAAAAAGAAACTGTAAATACATCGGCTACTTGGAAATGACAACAAATCAATAAACCGGCAACAGCCATAAGTAGTGCGTATCCGTTACTCAAAAAATTTCTCCCCCAATTATTGACGTAGCCTTTGTGCATCGTCATACCTAAAACAAAACCGAAAAGACAACGTAAAAACCCGTATTGATAGCCTACATTAATTGTATGATCGGCAGGATTTACTCTTACAAAAGGAATTTCGGGCGGAATAGTGACTATTGGTATTATCCAAAAAGTAATGACTAAATAACCGACAAAACACAAAAGCGTCACGATTATTCTGCCTACATTATTAAGTTTATTAAAAGGCACAATTAAAAAAGGAAAAAGCATATACATCCACCATTCCGTACTTATTGACCACGACGCATGTACCCAACTGAACCAATTGTGTAAATTCATAGCTTGCAACAAAAATAAATTGGTGAGTATCGAGAACCCATTATTTGCAATTTCTCCTACGGGTGATTTCGGAATACCGAGATAAGCCGTGATTGAAAATAATAAAATCGTGTACATCAAAGTAAAAAAATGCAGCGGATAAACGCGAGCGAATCGCGCAATCGTAAATTTTTTAAAACTTTCTCCGGTAACGGATGAAGAAAACCACGCGCCGTAAACGTGCATCATAATGAAACCGCTGAGAATGAAAAAAAAATCTACCATTAAATACATTTTACTAATCAATCCTGATTTTTCGGGTGAAAGCAACGCGCCACCCAAATATAAATTGGCATGAAAGATAACGGTTAAAATTGCAGCGATTCCGCGCAATGGCGTTAAATTGGAAATGTAATTAGATTGCGTCATTTGAATAAAAAATTGATTTAATTAATTAAAGATTATTTTTTAGAAAATTCGGTGTTTTAACTTTCAAAAACATCCATGCTGCGATGGCATTAGATAATAAACCTGGAATTTTTCGGATAGGATTATATTTGATGATATTCGTGATCAGCTGTTCGGAATAAGCACTATCCAAAGGAATTTGAACTTTCGGAACAAAATAAGTAGCGGTTGTAAAGGCAATCCAAATCCAAGCGGCAAGATGCAGCAATACCCAACCGATGTGTATGCCCTTCGGTCGCCAACGCAACATAATCAGTATCCAAAGAATTGATAAAAAACCGGGCAGCAAATATATAAGGATGAAAGTAGAAAATTGAACACCACTCTCTTTTCTATAAACTAACCAATCATGTTCACCGACAATTTTCCATAACGGATAATTACCGGCTTCAATCGCATCTGTGCCGACTGAATAAAATGCCGTTGAAAAAAAAAGTATAAAAACCCAACGCGCAAAAGGTTTTGTGTCTTCGAAATAAATATTCATTAAACCGAGCGCGGGTAAACACGCTAAACCTGCAGGAATAATTTGGAAAAGCATACTCGTTTTTTTCAAGCTGTCAAGCGTGCCGGCATCAAATCCTTTTGATGCAAAGTCGTGAAGAGCGGGCAAAACGACAAAAAAAGTAGTGGCAACTGAAATTACAACAAGCACAATTGAAGCCCAAATAATTCCGGTCGGAAATAAGTTTTTAGCGAAACGCAATAAAGCAAAACTTGAAACAATTAATAAAATCGCGGGCATCAGCAACTTAAAATTCATAGCGTAATTAAACGCACCCACATATTCCGAAAAATGTTCGTGAACGGTGTGTAAATTGGATGCCCAAAAATAGTACATCATCAACACCACTCCGAAATAGTAAAATGATAACACAAAATAAAAAAGCAGCGCGATTTTTGTACCCGATAAAGGTTTTTGCATAAATAAAATTTGTTAAAAAACGTGAGATAAAATTTTCAAAAAAACGCCGCGCAAAAATTGCGCGGCATTCATTTTAATAAATAATGTAGAAACTGTAATAAGCACCGTCTGTAATATCTTGCTTGTTTACTTTAAATATTTTACTGAATTCCGAATTACTGCCTGCATCAAAAAAACGTGTTTGGGGAACAGAATTAAGCGGAAAACGGCTGTCCATCTGTGCTGTATAGTGGTTTTTTTCTGATAAATTCCATAAATACGGGTTATCCGGTCCATTAGAGTTCTTTATTTAAGTGCCATTTGCTAAAAAGAAGCGGACAGCAATATTGCCATATAAATCGGCATCATAAAAACCTATTATTTGAGAAATGTAAACGGTAATATTTGTTGTATTGGCTATTTCTTCAGAAGAAAGCGTAAAAACAGGTGTCTCTCTCGAATCGCTTGAAGTCAATTTCCAAATATTATTAGTACTGATGCGCTTAGAAAAAATATCTTCATTGATCTTATTAAAAATATATTTACCGGAAAATTTCCATCGCGCACCTTCCATCGGTATGGGTAAGACAGAGGAAACGACGACAATAAAGTTTTTATTCAGTGGCAGTTGTTCTATATCAATAGGTAAGAATAAACTGTTACCTACCGAATAAGGACTTTTAAATGTTATTGTCGCATCAATGAGTTTGTCCACACTGTTATCGCCGGCGAGACTATAACAACTTACTTTAAAGTTATTGGAAACGTTACCAAGCATATTTTTCATTGCATTTTTGTCAATGTTAATGATAGTATTCAAAGTACCGTTGATGGGTGTCATTGCCGGCAATTTGTTAGTGCGTCTTACTTGTGCATTTAAATGTGTATCTGCGCCTGCCATAAAAAATAGGAGCGCACTTAACAATGTAATATTTATTCTTAAATACTTTGGATTCATAAGTGAAATTTAAAATGATTTATACTTAAAAATTATTTCTACAATGGTACAAAGATATTGACGTACCAAATAATTTTGGCTGTAAAAAGAGAGAAAATAAATTTACGATTTGTAATGTAGAATTATTTAGAAAAAATAAAAACAAGACTATCAAATTTTCACCCAAAGTGCCGCGAAGAGACCGCTTGTAGTTTCAGAGGTTAAAGTACGCTTGTAGCCGCGTGCTAATAGTATTTGATCGTTTAATGATAAACCTTGTTGATTGATGCCATGTTTTTCTACCCATTGAGGCGGATGTGGTATTTTCTCCATAACAAGCGTATAGTTAGTGATTTGCCGACCTTGAGCAATATTTATATCAGTTGGCATATAGCCTTGTTTCGCCCATTTATCCAATTCTGTTTGATACTGTACGGGTGTTAAAACATGACGCGCAATCCATGCGGGCGAATTAGTTTGTTTTTGGAAAGTGGCAGTATATTCAAAATGAGGTGCGGGTAACTCTTCAAACGGTACTGCCCATTTGGCAGAAACTTTCACCGGTCGAAAACCTTTAGTATTGAATATGTCAAATACTTTTTGATATTGCTGTGCGTTGCCGCAAATACCGCTCGTACTATTGCCGGTCGGGTTTGTATTAATCCTTTGAGCTTGAATTTCTGTTATGAAAAACAACAGAGACGTGATAGCTAAAATAAACTGAAAAATTCTGATTGTCTTTTGCATTTTATTAAATTTAAAAATTAAAATGAAATTTGCATCTACTTACTTAATAGTCTTCTCGGTAAGTTTATTTATGAAATAATCTTAAATCATTTTATAAATGAACTTACCGAGAAGACTACTTACTATCCCAATGGAGCTTCCAAATAAATCTTAATTAAATCCCAGTACAAAATTATATCCGGAAGCATTATGTCCACCTCCTGCTGAGCATGCCCCTTTTTGTGCATAACCATCATAAAATAGAACATGGCATTTATCGCAATATCGCCATGCAGTTTGAGTTTTACTTGACTGCGGGACATCATGAGGTAATACGAACATATAACCTATTGATGTATGCCCCCCTCCTGACGAACAAGTACCTTTTTGCGGGTAGCCATCGTAAAACATTACATGGCATTTGCCGCAATACCGCCATTCAGTTTGTGTAGTATTAGTTCCGGGAGCATCATGCGGCAAAGAAAAAACATAGCCGGCAGCTACGTGACCGTGATTTACAGGTGCCACAGGTGCCGGACATGCACCTTTTTGTGCATAGCCATCGTAAAACATGGCGTGACATTTACCGCAATAGCGCCAAGAAGCCTGTGCATTGTTGGTTTGACCTACGTCATGGGGCAATACAAAATTATAACCGATTGCCGCGTGTCCGCCACCTGTCTTACAATGTCCTTTATCCGCGTACCCATCATAAAACATCTCATGACATTTGCCGCAATACCGCCAAGAGGCTTGTGCATTGTTGGTTTGAGCTATATCATGTGGTAACGTAAAATTATAACCGATAGCTGTATGTTCGTTACCTCCACTGCAAGCCCCCTTTTGCGGGTAGCCATCATAAAACATTGTATGGCATTTGCCACAATATCGCCACAAGGCTTGTGCATTATTGGTTTGTGCCACATCGTGTGGCAAGACAAAATTATAGCCGATTGCTGAATGTTCGTTTTGTGCGACGAGTGCATCTGCCGGGCATGAACCTTTTTGTTCATAACCATCATAAAACATGGCGTGGCACTTGCCACAATAGCGCCAAGAAGACTGGAATGTAGGTCGCGGTACAAAAACATAGTTACTTGGAAACCGGCTGACTTCATTATAAAATTGGTCTAATCCTTTTTTGTCTTGTTCAGAAAATCCGCTTCGCTGACCCATACAAGGTGGGCAAGTAGTTGTTTGGTTATTGCTAAGGCATTCAATTGTCGTTTGATTATTTTTGCTAAATGCCATAGAAGAATAATGCATGATCGAGCAAAAATCATAACCTCCGAAAGCCGTTCCCGCTTCTATTTGAAAATTATGTTCCGTACCCGAAGTCATATTTTCGGTATGTATACGCACAAATTTGTCTCTATCACTGCGACTCTGCTCATGATAAATACCTGCAGCATGAAGTAATTCGTGCCAAATCGTTGCTTGGCTTGCTGAACCTGATAGAAATAAGGGTTGTTCACCACCTTGCCGTCCGACCGGTGATTGTCCGGCACCTTTAATGGTGGATGAAAATTGAATGCTAACATAATCCTCTTGATTTGTGTAGGGAATGAGACTAAGTTCCAATTGCCGGTTCATAGCATTTAAGGCATCACAAACCATTTTTTGCATATTATTGTCCAAAATAGAATTATCAATAAAGATCGGAATCTCTGCGTTACGCCATTTATAATCGCGGTTATTTTGAGCATAACTTTGTGTTTTAGGAAAGTCATTACCAACAATAATATCATCATTTAAAACAAAATAATGACCTTCTTTTTTCACAAAATATTCGGCTGCTTGCGTTGCAAATGGTAAGCGTATATTCATTTTTATATAGCCATCACCGGCTAATACACGGGAATTTGCTGCATTAACAGCAGTAGTGGGTAATCCTCTGTTGGTTTTTATATCTTGAGCATTTAACGAACAATGTATTCCTATTAAATAGAATAAAATTAAAAGGGTATTGGAATACAATGATGATTGAAGTGTACGAATAAAAATAGGCGAAAAAAAAGACGTTTCCATTTTAAAATACTTTTAAAGTTAAGAATAAAAATTAAGGTTTGACATAAAAAAACGTTTCCCATCAACACAAAGTTACGTTCCGTATTTTTCAACTTTATCACTACTTTTAGTGATTTGTTAAAATTCACGTTTATTTAACTATCATCTTTCCTACTTGCAATCTAATATGCAACATATATAGTCAGATCGTAGAGATTAAAAAAAAGACTATCAATACAGCTTTTAGTATTTTCTCAAATACACCGGAGTTATGAGCTTTTTGTAAATTAAAAAGTTCGCAACCGGATATTTTTAACTAAAAAACCAACTAACCAATTAAAAAAATCCCATTTTCATACATCAATGCACCATCGGCAAAAATTTTTCCGCCATTAGTCATATCCGTTATCATATCCCAATGAATGGATGATTGATTTTTTCCGCCACATTGTTGATACGATTGCCCGATTGCCATGTGAACGGTGCCGCCGATTTTTTCGTCGAATAAAATATTTTTTGTGATGCGCCGGATGCCGGTGTTTGTCCCAATTGCAGCTTCGCCGAATTGTCGCGTACCTTCAATGGAAAAAATATGATCTAAAAAATCTTTGCCACGTATCGCATCCCATTTTTCGACAATACCGTTTTTTACCCAAAGCGTAACGCCTTCTACTTCTACGCCGCCGTAAATACTGTTGAGCGTAAAGTGTATTTTTCCGTTTACTGAATCTTCCACCGGCGACGTATAAACTTCACCGGAAGGCATATTTGTTTGTCCGTCCGAATTTATCCAAGTACGTCCTTTTGTGTTGAAGTAAATATCTGTTCCGGAATTTTCATTGACGTAACGCACAGATTCTTTTGTGTTGAGGTAATCAACGATGTGTTGTTGTTGCGCACGTAAATTGAGCCATGCTTGCGTTGGATCGGGTTCGTAAAGTTTGCAAGCATTGAAAACAAAGTATGTGTATTCTTCCAAACTCATACCCGCATCTTGTGCCGCCGCATCGGTCGGGTATTGACACAAATTGCGTTTCAAAGCGCGTGTTCCGGTGCGTTCCATATACGTTTGATGAATAGGCGAGAGTGCAATATTTCGGATTTTTACTTTTGCGCTGTCTATATTTTTATCCTCACTCGAATTAAATGGTGCGCGAATGTGCAAATAAGCATCAAAAGTTTCCATCACCAATTTATACAAAGGCGAAACAGTTTGCAATTGCATATCGTTGGCTTCGTTTAAAAAAATGCGTGTACGTTCTCTAAAAATTAAATCCGTTTCAACTAATGCAGCACCGGCGCGAATTGCTTCGCGATAAATTTCTTTTACTAAAGGTTCGGCAAGTGTGGTAGTTTGAATAAATAATTTATCGCCCGGTTTTATGGAAAGTGAATAATTGACAAGTAGATGCGCGTATTTTTGTAGCATTAACCGAATTTTAGAATTAAAAATTAAGATTTAGTTTTCTGTTCCGGCAAAATTAATTCTTTTATTGAATTTAGTATCTTTGCGCAAGGTCAATAATTAATTAAACAATAACGAATAATAAATGCACATAAGTAAAATTCCTTTTTCTGAACTGCCGATGTTAGCAAAAACAGATCGTGCATACAGTGAAAACGATCCATTGTTAAGCGATTTTTATAAATACGCACCCAAATTGGAAAGTTTTGAGCAAATCATCGCAGATAAAAAAAATGACAAAACAGATAGAAAAACGTTAGTCGAAGTTTTACGAGCGCAATATAAAAATTTAGAAAAATTCACAAACGTACAAAATAATATAAAAGCCTTACTTTCGGAAAATACTTTCACAATTACGACGGCGCATCAACCCTCTCTGTTGCTTGGTCCGCTGTATTTTGTGTATAAAATTTTTTCGGTGATTAATTTGTGTGAAAAGCTGAATAAAAGTATGGGGTATGAGGTATTGGGTAAAGCGGGCAACCCTACACTCAATACCAAATACGTGACACCCACATTTGTACCTGTATTCGTCATCGGAGGAGAAGACCATGATTTCGAGGAAGTGAACAACATTAATATTTTCGGAAAAAAATTGGTGTGGGAAAAATCGGATTTACTGACGAAGGAAAATCAGCCCAATATCAGTCATTCCAACGCGGGTGCTGTCGGAATGATGCACACCGATTCATTGAAACCGGTATTGGAGGAATTGAAAAAAATGATGAACGTTGATACCGACGAGACGGCGGCTGAACTTTATGCTAAAATAGAAAAAGCGTACACGTCAGACACACTTTATCAAGACGCGACGCAGGATTTACTCAATGCGCTTTTCGGGAAATATGGTTTGGTGGTGTTGAATATGAATGACAAAACGCTGAAACGGTTATTTATACTGGTTATGGAACGCGAAATTCGGGAGCAGCCATCGAAAAAATTGGTACAAGATACGCAAGCGCAACTCGAGACACGCGGATTTAAACCGCAAGCGTTTGCACGTGACATCAATCTGTTTTATATGGGAGATAGTCGGTTAGTCAGTTGGTCGCCTAGTCAGTTAGTCCAAGACCAACCGACTAACCGACCAACTGACCATCCGACTAATTTTCGCGAACGCATCGTTGAGGAAGACGGTATTTATAAAGTCTTAAATACAGAAAAGCTGTGGATCTGTTTGTCGAATATTTTAGAAGAATTACACGCACATCCGGAGCGTTTTAGTCCAAATGTGGTGTTGCGTCCGTTGTATCAAGAAACGGTGTTGCCGAATTTGGCGTATGTCGGCGGCGGCGGCGAGTTAGCGTATTGGTTGGAGCGCAAAACACAATTTGAATATTTCGGCATTAATTTTCCGATGCTCGTGAGAAGGAATTCGGTATTGTGGTTGGATAAAACAACGCAGGAGAAATTAAGTCGGTTGAAAATTGACACCGGACAATTATCGGTTGATAAAGAACAAAATAATTTTCAATTAAAAGACTTGGCTTTACATCCGGACGTTCTCGCAAAAAAATATGTCGCCGGCAACACAACACAGGCGTTGAGTTTTGAAGAAGAGAAGAAAGAATTAGCCGCTATTTTCGATAAAATTACGGAGCGAGCTAAGTCAGTAGATGCCTCTTTAGAAAAAACAGTTTTAGCAGAAAAAACTAAACAATTACAAGCTGTAGAGGCGATTGAAGCACGGTTGGTGAAGGCGGAAAAGCAACGACATGAAACAAGTTTGAATCAACTCCGCGCTTTGCAACAAAAACTATTTCCCAATCAAGGCTTGCAAGAGCGCACAGATAATTTTATTCCAATTTACATAAAACAAGGAGATGCTTTTTTTGAGGTGTTGAAAGATAATTTAAATCCATTTGAACAAGGGTTAATGGTTATTAGTTGATTGGTTATTAGTTGATTGGTGATTGGTTTATTGGTTTATTGGTTTATTGGTGATTGGTTTCAAACCGTCGTCGAGGTTTTAAACCTCGACGACGATAAATTCAAAAAAATATAATTTAATAAATCAATCACCAATAAACCAATCACTAATCAACCAATCACCAATAAACTAACTTAATTTGTACTAATTGCGTTTTGCAAATTAGTCATCAAAAAATTCATTTGCGGTAATTCGGAAAAAGTTTGAGTGGAAGGCGTTTTAACAATGTCGTAACCTTGCAATAATTTATTGACATTGAGTTGGAAGCTAAAAACGGTTGGCGTTGTATTAAGCGTAATATTTTTTGAAACTCCAAATGAACGATAACAAGCATCGCTGCCGGTATCAAGTGTTACCGGTGTTTCAAATTTTCCGTCGCCGTCTAAATCCATAACGCCATGAATTTTTAAGAAAATATAACCATTCCAACCATACCAATAATTTTGGACATCGCCGAGTGCCGTTGTTGCCACAAAATCTTTTGGCGATTTTTTATTATCAACGGAGTCAACACCGATGCCGAATGTGAGAGAAGCGTAAGTGCCACCTTCAATTGCGAGTGTATCGGAAGTGCCGCGAGCTGCTTTAATCGAATCTGTATGACCTGAAAAATCAACGTTGATGGAACGCGCCAAACAATCTAAATTTGCTGCCGGACAAACTTTCGTTATCAAAAAATTGATACCCGAGAACTGAATTTTTTTGCCGTTAAGCAAGTAAGTTTTGTACATTACCAAAGGCGCATTATCGTATTGCGCTTTGAAATTAAAAACGACCTTGCCTGCGGTAGGTTCCGGCGTACAACAAATGGCGGCGGATTTACTACATTTTATTTGTGTAAAAATAATTGCCGGTAGCACTGCAAAAAAAAAAATTATTTTTTTCATATCTACATCTTATTTTAATTATTTCCAATAATTTTTATCACACATTACTTCAAAAATAAGCATTTTTTGATTTATTATACCGAAAAATTTACTGCACTTTAAATGCATACGGAGAATTACTTACGATCTGATTTATCATCATGGGTATAGAATCTCTAACATTAACACTTTTAAAAAGTTGCTGGTAATCTATTTTTAAAGGAATTGTTGCATCAAAGCCGCTCTGAAAATTCAAATTGCACGTTGTGCTGAAACTTTTCGCCGTTTCTATATTTATTTTAACGGTGTCTTTAAAATTTACGCCTTTTACAAAAATAATTTTATGAAAAATGTAGGAAGGCGTGATTGCAAGACTATCGTAATTATTATCTGCTTTAATAGAAAACGGACTTGAACTCGGCATTTTTTTAGGTATAGTTTTGTTTGCCTCTTGATCCATTCCGATTTTAAAAGTGATATTAGAGTATTGCCCAAAATTTGTAAAATGCCCGAACGTGTAAGAAAAACCATTTGATTTACCAATCAGTCCGTAATAATTCGGTTTCATTATTGTGTCTGTTGCACGATAAAGAGAAATACTGTCACTCACCGTTGCCTGTTTTCCGGTTGCAGCTGAAGTTAAAATAATTTCGGAAATATAAAATTGC
>JAYTNA010000160.1:0-3678 GCA_043748865.1 Saprospiraceae bacterium | reverse complement strand
CGATAGCAAAAGAAGTGCGTATTTACAATTTTATAATTATGATAGCCGGGATTTTGGGTGGTTTATTTTTACTGCCTTTAAATATATTGATTGCGTATTCGCCGACTGATTTATCTAAAATATTTTTTTATGGTGCCGTCGGTGTCATAGTTGTAATGTATGCTTTTAGGTATTTGCGCAGTTTGAGTGTCACGGGATCATTTTTAATTGAAAATCGTTTCCATTTTTTGCTGTATATTTGCAGCGTCGAAATTGCACCTTTGTTTATTTTAATCAAATTAGTGATGATGCAACTCAGTAATTTACAAATTAAGTAGCGTTGAAAAAAATTGAATAAAGTTTGTAGCAATTATATATTAGGATCACTATTTTCAATAACAACAACCTTAAAATAAACCGGGATAATTATTTTATGATAATGACCGCCCAGACGGAAAAAAAAGTAAACAGAGTGAGTAGCATACTCGTTACACAGCCTAAACCGCTTGTTAAATCGGCGTATTTCGATCTTGAATCCAAATACGGTATTAAAGTTGATTTTCGAGAATTTACACGCGTAGAACCTTTGGATATCAAAGAAGTGCGCCGACAAAGAGTAAATCCGATAGAATATTCATCAGTAATTTTCAGTTCAAAGAATGCAGTGGATCATTTTTTCCGTTGCAGTAAAGAATTGCGCATTACGATGTCTGAAGATACCAAATACTTTTGTTTAACTGAAGCTATTGCTAATTATCTTCAAAAATTCATCGTTTATCGAAAAAGAAAAGTTTTTTCGGGTACCAAAGTCATCGAAGATTTAAAAACATACTTAAACAGGCACAAAGAAAAAGAAGTTTTTTTATTGCCTTGTTCAAATTATGGTGCGAAAGATGTTACCCGCTATCTCGATGAAATAAAAGCGCGGTATCAAGAAGTCATAATGTATCAAACTCTTAGTAATGATTTAGGCGATTTAAGTGATGTGACTTACGATATTCTCGTTTTTTTCACACCGCAAGCAATAGTATCTTTATATGAAAACTTCGCGGATTTTAAACAAAATGAAACGCGTATAGCAGTGTCCGGAAATATAACTGCTCAAGCTGTTCGTGAGCGCGGACTGACAATTAATATTCAACCGACGCTTGAAGTGCCTTCTATGACCGCAGCTTTAGAACAATATATTAAAGCTGCGAATAAAATAATTTAGTACATAAAAAAATAATTTCAATTAAATGCGCCTTCCGGAAATTTCCGAAAGGCGCATTTTTTTTTCCGAAAATGATAATTCTGTTACTTTCAAAATTTAATGCGTCCAAAAACTAAGGCGAAGAAATTAAATACCTCTGAACAATTGCATTCAAACTATTTGTGTAGCTAAACAATAATCAAATAATTAATTCTTGTACCGGTAGATATTTTAAAAATCATAGTTTTTTCCGGAAAAATGTAACGGGAGAAAAAAAAGAACATTTTTTTAAAAAAACGTAACAAAATAGATGCACTTTTCGACAAGTTGTGTATTTTTATGTTTGAATTACATAACCAACACCTTTAACAAAACGTCCTCAACATTAAACATAACAAGAGACTATGCAACAAGAAGACTACCTCCTATGTAGTGCGTATGAAAATCAAACTATGCATACAACTGAAACCGGCATTACCGTATTTCAGAATCAAGGAACACAATTGTATTTCTTTGCCGTTTTAGATGATTCAGGTAAAGTTTTATTGAAAAGCGAAGGATATCCGCAAATTACTGCAAGAGATAATGGTGTTCAATCGGTCATAAAAAACCGACCGATAAAAGAATTTTATGCCGTTAAAGAAACCGGCGGTAAATATTTTTTGAGTTTGAGAGCAGCAAATTACCGTGAAATTGCGCGCAGTTGTGATTGCACAACAGAAGCCGAAGCAATGGCTTTATTGCCTTACGTGACCGGTGAACAAAAAAGAAAAAATATTAACATCACTAATAGTAATTTAACAATGACTACAAATACACCATCAGATAATCGTCTTGATGATGATTACCTCTCGTGCAGTGCCTACGAAGGACACATTCACGCTGACGCAGGTTCGCAATTTACAGATTTAGTTGCTTTCACTGATGCCAATGGTAAACACTATTTTGTTTGGTACGGCGAGGATGACAATCAAGTACTTATGCGCTCGGAAGGTTATCCGACAACGGCAGCACGTAATAACGGTATGGCTTCGGTAGAAAAAAACCGCGACCAAGAAGATCGTTATGCTGTGGAAGAAAAAATGGGGCATTTTTTTACCATTTTAAAAGCCGGCAATCATCAGGAAATTGCGCGTTCTTGTGCCAAACACACCCACGCCGATGCCATGTCTATTTTCCCTTCGGGACGTGCTGCTATGCAACGGGCAAAAATTGATGCAAAAATTGAGGAAGCACGGCTAAAAGCATTAGAGCAAACAACCGTTGTTACGGGAACTCCATTTATCGGAAGTACTGAATCTACAACAGGAGTTGTAACAAGTGTTACAACAACCGTTGTTACACATGAACACCACCGCCACGAGGATAATTACGCAGCTTGTCGCGAATACGAAAATCACGGCGCGCCGGATGCAGACGGTATCACAAAATGGCAAGGTACAAACGGAGAGTACTATTTTACGTGGCTCAATGCAGATGGCACTGTAAAAATGCGTTCTGAAGGTTATCCGGCTGCCGCTTCACGCGACAATGGCATAGGTTCTTTATTGCGCAACAAAGACATGAAAGAAAGATATTCGGTAGAAGAAATCGCCCACCGTCATTTTGTAATTTTGAAAGCCGGTAATCATCAGGAAATTGCGCGTTCATGTCCTTATACGGACATGAATATGGTGTATAAAAGTTTCGGTTTATTGGGTGCCTATGTAGCACCTGCGATGACGGTGGCTGCGCCTGTCGTAGAAGTACCGGTCGTAGAAGTGCCGAAGGTAGAAATTCCGAAGGTAGCTATACCGGTGGTGGCTGCTGCTGTAATTATTCCGAAAGTGGAGATACCGAAAGTCGAAGTGCCGAAATTGGAGGTGCCGGTAGTAGAAGTACCTAAATTAGAAATTCCAAAATTAGCTGTACCTGTAGTAGTTGCCGCTGTAACTGCCGCCGCTGCCCTGCACAAACCGGAAGTGAAAAAAGAAGAAGTAAAAGTCGTACATCAAGAAGTTAAAAAAGTTATTCCGCCTGTTGTTGCAGCACCGTTGGTCGAAGAAACTTCTTCCGGTTTCAATTGGTGGTGGTTATTGTTGCCATTAGCAGCTTTATTAGCTTGGTGGTTGTGGGGTCAAGGTTGCAACAAAGAACAACCTGTAGCGGTAACGCCGCCGATTGCAGTTCAAGCACCTAAACCGATCACCGCCGAAACGCCGAAAGTTGTGGTGCCGGCTGCGCCGAGTTGCGATTTGAACTGGATTTTCTTTGATTTCGATAAATCTGAAATTCGCTCGGATGCTACAGCTTCTCTCAATCATTTAGTAACTTTGATGAAAGAAAATACTTCATCTACAACTTTACTAAAAGCATTTACTGACGGAAGAGGTACAGACGGATATAATGAAGCCTTGTCGTTACGTCGTGCGACTGCTGCTAAAGCATATTTAACTGCACATGGTATTGCTGCCGTTCGTATCAAAACCGACCATTTAGGTAAAGCTGATCCGATTGCTGCAAATACG
>JAYTNA010000159.1:0-6673 GCA_043748865.1 Saprospiraceae bacterium | reverse complement strand
AGCAACCGTTTTTAAAGAAATAGAAACAGGATATTATTGGTATCTTGACAATTTTCATAAAAACGAATTCGAAATATTTAATTCAACAGGAAAACACATTGCCGTTGCGAATCTTAATGGTAAGTTTAAACTCAATTCAGCTAAAAAAGGGCGTACAATTGATTTAACCTGATATTTATAATTGTGAAAAAAAAATTACAAAATAAAGAATTATTTTTGCGCCTTAATAAAATTTTACAGAAAGAAATGACAAGAAAAAAAATAGTTGCCGGTAATTGGAAAATGAATAAAACGATGAGTGAAGCGCGATTACTCGTTGAAGAAATAAAGACGCATAACTTACCTGATAATGTTACGGTGGTTTTATGTCCGCCAAGTTTGTATGCCGACGCAATTTACCAATTAATAAACGGTGTTAAAAATTTACATCTCGGTGCGCAAAATGTGCATCAAGAAACATCCGGTGCTTACACCGGTGAGGTTTCAATAGATATGTTAAAAAGTGTCGGTGTTGAGTTTGTGATTATCGGACACAGCGAACGCCGTGCTTCCAGTCGCGAATCAAGTGCGCACATTACACAAAAAATTAAAAGTTTAAGTGCTGCCGGTGTGACACCTATTTATTGTTGCGGCGAACCGCTTGCCATTCGTGAAAAAGGTACGCACGTTTCGTATGTAGCTAAACAAATTAGAAATGAACTTTTCGGTTTTTCGGGCGACGAAATAAAAAATTTAGTAGTAGCTTACGAACCTATTTGGGCAATCGGAACCGGAAAAACAGCTTCGTCCGACCAAGCGCAAGAAATGCACGCCGCATTGCGGAACGTATTTGCCAAAAAATACGGAAAAGAAATTGCAGAAGGCATATCTATATTATATGGCGGAAGTTGCAATGCAGCTAATGCTAAAGAAATTTTCGGCAAACCGGATGTAGATGGCGGTTTAATTGGCGGCGCATCGCTTAAAGCGAAAGATTTTGTTACCATTGTACAGTCATTTTAGTAGAAAGTAGAAAGTAGAAAGTAGAAAACAAGCTACTTTCTACTTTCTACTTTTTACTTTCTACTTTTTATCAACCATCAACTATAAATTATGGAACTAGATGATCAACCGCCGATTTTCAAAACTTGGCGACAATTATATGTGTTTGTATTAGCGTTTTACACGCTGATAATTATGTTTTTTTACTTTTTCACACATTTTTACGCTTAATTTTTATAAAAAGTAATAATTTTTAATAAAAAATCATTTGTCTACTTTTATATTTCTAAATAAACCGTTAACTTTCGGTCTAATTAGTAATTTTTGGCAAACAAGAGTTACCGATTATTTATTGAACACTATTTTTTTAACCAGTTCTAATCAACACAAACTTACTACGCACTATGGGACCAAATTCCTCTAGAAGCTTAACCTACGTACTCGTTTTAGGAGTTGTAGGTGTACTGATTTATGCCGTGTATAACAAGAATAAATCAACTCGTTCAAGTTCACCGGCTTATGATAATACCACAACAGGCGGATCGGCAAATGTTTCTACCACAGATACATCTTTGTTAGTTACCAGTCCTGCCGCTTTACAGTCAACCGGTACATTATCAAAAGGTCTTACTACCGGCGCAACTTCTACTACCGGTGCAACTGAATTAAAGAGCTACAGTAATGAAAAAGTAAAAAAAGCAGTTAGTACTTCACCGGAAATTATTACTATGCAAGATCCGGCACTAAGTGACCAAAGTCTTGTCAGTAGCGATCCGATTGCTTCTTCTACAAAAACCAGAGGGACATCGAAAAGCGTAAAAAAACACAGCGTAAAAAAACACAAATTTGATGCAGGATCTCAAAAAGGGGATTACATGGTGATTGCCGGAAATTTTGCCAGCAAAGACAATGCAGATGCACAAGTAGCAAAACTTAAGAAATTAGGTTTTTCTAAAGCTGAAGTAGTGAAATTAGATAATTCCGCTACATTACACGTCATTGCCGGTAATTATTCTTACAAAGGCGGTGCTGATGCTGCTTTAAGAACACTTAAAGCAAAAAAAGTAGCAGCTTTTGTTAAGAAAAAATCGGGTGATATTTACAAAGCTTCGAATCCGACACCGGCTCCCAATACAACGTCTCAACCGAGCTAATCTTGTCAATAAAATGTTTTGTGGTAAAAAACGCGCCTTGAATACAATTCGAGGCGCATTTTTTTTGCAATAGTGTTAAATCACACCTTTATATTTCTTACAGTATAATGGTGTATATTTGCGATAATTTTTAGAAAAAATCCGGCGCGTACTTGCAAAAACATACACCGACATATTATCAACGTTTCGTTGTCAGTATTCTTTTACTGTTGTTTTCGTCAGCCTTTTTGCTGCACGAATGGCACACGCACCGTTTTCATAATTCGGAACACATTTCTGATTGTTGTTCCAAATCCGATAAACCGCATTGGCACGACGAAAAAACGCACCATCATTGCGATTGGCTTTGCGGGGCGTTATCTACAAATTTTGAAACACCGCATAAATTTATTTTCCCGTCGGCTGAGAAAATTATTCCTCAAAAATCTATTTTTTCTTTTCTTTTTTGTTTCACGTCTTCTCTACACTCTTTTTCTTTCGGGCGTGGTCCGCCTTGTTAGTTTTTAGAAATTTTATTTTAATTTTTTTTATCTCTATGCATAATTTACCGCACAGAGACATCATTCATTTCTAAAAACTAAAACATGATACTCTATATAAAATATAAAAATGTACGGTTGCTCTTCTTTTGTATGAGCCTGTTTTTATTTTTTTCCGCTATTGCTTTACCAACAGGCAAAGCAACACTTTCCGGAAAAATTTTCGATTCGGAAAATAAAACTTCCTTAATCGGTGCTTCGGTTTACATTCACGATTTAAAAATCGGTGCGGTGAGCGACGTTGACGGTAATTATCAATTTACCGAATTACCGACGGGTACTTTCTTGATTGAAGTAAGTTACATCGGTTACAAAACTATTTCAAAAGAAGTAACCATTAATGGCGAAACTAAAATGGATTTCGATTTGACGGAAACGCCGATTGAACAATCTGCTGTTGTTGTCACAGGTTTATCGAAAGCGACGCAAGTGCGCAGAAGTCCGATACCGATTACTACGATTAAAAAAGAATATATTGATAGTCATGTCGGCACTAATGCTATTGATGCAATTAGTGCAATTCCCGGCGTTTCAGCGGTGACGACGGGACCGAATGTATCTAAACCATTTATAAGAGGGTTGGGTTACAACCGCATTTTAACTTTGTACGATGGTGTGCGACAAGAAGGACAACAATGGGGTGATGAACATGGCGTTGAGGTGGATCAATACAGTGTAGATCATTACGAAGTGGTAAAGGGTCCGGCAAGTTTGAGTTACGGTTCCGATGCACTTGCCGGTGTTGTCAATTTAATTCCGACACAACCGCCGACTGACGGAAAAATTGTCGGTAACTTACTAACCGAATATCAATCGAACAACGGCGCGTTCGGCGGTTCAGCGATGTTGAGCGGTAACAATAAAGGCTTTGAATGGGCGGGACGTTTATCGCATAAACAAGCGAAGAATTACGAAAATAAATTTGACGGGCGCGTTTTCGGCACAGCTTTTAACGAAACAGATGCAAATGCTTCGGTCGGTATTCATCGCAAATGGGGGTATTCACACTTGAATTTCGTTTTGTACGACGCGCTGCAACTCATTCCGGATGGCAGTCGCGATTCTGCTTCACGCCAATTCACGAAACAAACGACGGAAGCAGATATTTTCCGCTCGATTGTTTCTCCACAAGAATTGACTGCTTACACGATTACCGACAAAACGCACCAACATATACAACACTATCGCGCATTTTGGAATAATAATTTTGTGATTGGCGATGGTTTATTGACGGCGAATATTGGTTTTCAGCGCAGTGTACGACAAGAATTTTCGCATCCGGAACGGCTCAATATTCCCGGTTTGTTTTTGGAATTGAACACTTACAATTACGATTTCAAATACGCACTGCCGGAATTAAACGGTTGGAATGTTTTGCTCGGTGTGAACGGTATGTATCAAAATAATACCGCGACGAACGGAACAGAGTTCGTGATTCCCTCCTACCAACAATTTGATTTCGGTCCTTTTGTTTTAGTCAAACGCAGTTTCGGTAAATTGGATATTTCAGGCGGGATTCGATACGATACGCGGTCTTTTTCAAACGACGCACTCTATACTTCGCCGGATAAAACTAACGGGTTTGATACTTATACCGGAAATACTTCCGGAGATTTTCATTTTGCAGCTAACAAACACGATTATTCAGGTGCATCCGGCAGCTTCGGTTTTACTTACAATTTTTCAAATGCGTTTTCTCTGAAAGCGAATATCGCACGCGGTTATCGTGCGCCAAATGTTTCTGAAATAACTTCTAACGGTGTGCATCCGGGAACGAATGTGTATCAAATCGGTAATCCGAATTTTGTGCCGGAATTAAGTACGCAAGAAGATCTCGGTTTTATTTATGCCTCTAAATATGTCTCGGCAAGTTTGAGTATTTTTAACAACGATATTGATAATTATATTTTCAATGAAAAACTCATCAATGCGCATGGTTTAGATTCCGTTATTATTGCCGGTAATCAAACTTTTCAATTTCAACAAGGACAAGCACGACTTTACGGCGGCGAACTGAGTTTCGATATTCACCCGGTAGCATCTATCCATTTTGAAAATTCAATTTCGCTGGTAATGGGTGATAATAAAAAACCAATCGCCGGAATTTCGCTTGACAGTTCAAAATATCTGCCGTTTATTCCGCCGTTGCACGGCACTTCCGAATTGAGATACAGCACCGATTTTAAGTCTGCGCGCATCAATAATTTTTATGTTTATGGACAAATTTCTTATTACGCCGCACAAGATCGCGCCTTTTTAGCTTACGGAACAGAAACGCCGACGTCGGGTTATGTGCTTACAAACATCGGCATAGGTGCAACTTTTATGAATAAAAAAGGCAAAAATATTTTAACGGCTTCGATTCTCGGCAATAATATTTTTGATGTCGCTTATCAAAGCAACATGAGTCGTTTAAAATATTTTGAACCGTATCCGAATAATTTTACCGGTAGAAACGGGATTTTCAATATGGGTAGGAATATCAGTTTTAGGGTAAGCGTGCCGTTGGAGTAAAACCATGATTTTCAAGATTAAAGGATGGGCAAGATTATTCAATACCGGAAATCATGGTTTTAAAAAATTTTGCCCAAGCTTTAATCTAAAAAATCATGGTTTTAAAAAATTTTGCCCAAGTTTTAATCTAAAAAATCATAGTTTTAAAAAAATCTTATCCCATCCTTTAATCCTGAAAATCATGGTTTTAAAAAAGCCGTTCATTCTTAATTCTAAAAAGTCATGGTTTCCAAGATTTATTGTAAACACGTTTATATTGTAAACTTTTTGCACCAAAATTTATTAATAAGCCTGTTTGTAAGTTAAATGCTTCTAAATAATTTATTGCTTGTGCTAAATGAACATCTTCAATATTACTAATAGCTTTTAATTCTACTGTTAGTTCTTCTTCTATCAAGAAGTCGGCTCTTCTTGATCCTACATCAATGCCCTTGTAAAAAATCGGCATTTCAACTTCTCTTCTGTGATTGATATTTTTGCTTTTTAGTTCAATTGATAAACAACGGTGTTAAATTGATTCTTGGAAACCACTTCCTAAAATGTTATGGATTTCCATTGAACAGCCAATTATTTGATGTGTAATTTTATCTTGTTCTTCTTTCGTCATAAGTATGTTTTTTGTTTTAGAACCTTAATTCTCAAAATTTAAAGAACACGTCTGAATTTACTTGAAAATAATTTTTAAAAATTAATATTTTGTCAAACCATGTCTGCGGCGGCGGCTGCATCTAAAAACCACGTTACCTCTCCATCTATCGGATGAATAAGTTGCGCGGGGTATTTTTCTATATCCTGCGCTTCATACAAAATTTGATGAACGGCTTCTGCTTTTTCTTTTCCGAAAACCAGAAAAGCAATATGTTTTGCCTGATTTATGAGCGGTGCAGTCATCGTAATTCTGAAAACATTTTGCTCTTTCAGAAAAACGGCTTTAACGGTTGCCGTTTTTGCGGAAAGGACAGGCGTAAATGGAAATAAAGAAGCGGTATGCGCATTATCACCCAAACCTAAAAGAATTAAATCAAAATGAATGGGTTTTTTTCTGAAATGTGCTACTATCGTTTTTTGATATTTTTTTGCCGCTTCATTCGGCGAAAGCGTTGTATCAACTTTAAAAATTTGAGTGTCAGCAATTGCTAACGGCGTAAATAACGCTTTTTGAACCATCAACGCATTGCTTTGCGGATCATTTGAAGGCACGTATCGTTCATCGCCGAAAAAGAAACTTACTTTTGCCCAATCTATTTTATTTTTATAAGCGGGCGTAGCTAACAGTTCGTACAATTTTTTCGGTGAACCGCCGCCGGCTAAAGCTACATTAAAAGTATTTTTGCCGACTATTGCGGCATTGCCGGTTTTTATAAAATAATCGGCAATAGCTGTAATTAAATCTTCTTGGGTTTTTGAAATATTGAGTTGCATAGGTAAATAATGAATAATGAACAATGAATAATGAATAATAACCAATTATCAATGAATAATTTA
>JAYTNA010000158.1:0-1099 GCA_043748865.1 Saprospiraceae bacterium | reverse complement strand
CTGTTGTAAGTTCATGCTTATTAAAAAGAGCATTAAGTTTTGTAATTTCGTTTAGTATTTGAGTTGCACCAATTTGCGGAATAAACTCTTCCAAAATTTCAAATGTAATAGCTTCTAAGTTTTTCGGATTTTTTTCTAAAATTTTTGAAGTCAACTCGATTGTCGAACCGGCAATAGTTCCGGCGTGAATATCCATTTGAAAGTTAAATTCGGTATCGTAAAGTCCGCCGGCAAGGTGTAATTCTTTGATGTAATCCAAGTTCAGTTCTTCCAAAAAATTATTTACGTCCAAATCAAAATTCACTTGATCGCACTCTAAATTATATACGTCCAAAATTAAACCGCAACCTGTCAGATTTGTAATTTTATTTAAAAACGCCGCTTCAGAGTATTGAGTGGATGACTCCGGCAACATACTTATAACATTTTCCATTAGAAACGGCACTTTAAATCTGCATTGAATTTTATCAATTCGCTCACAAACCATTTCAATTGTTTCGTCTGTTCTCGGAAGCGTCAACATACCACCGATGTTTTCTCCGTTTACCATTATATAAGCCAAATGTTCGCTGTGCCATTTAATTTTCAATTCTCGGAACAGTTCATCCAATAAACCAATATACGGTTGCGACCAACCGTCATAAGAACCGATTGAAAGCCCGACACCGTGAATGAGAATTTCAACGTCGGTATTCTTTTGAAGCCAATGCAATTGATTAAGCGCATCCTTTTCAATTATTATTTTGCCGGCTTTTTTATGTGCAATCGAATCCGGTGATACTTCTATATATTGTACAAAAGGGATTATTTGATTCAAATAATCGAAATTTTTTCCTTCGTAAGTTGTGCCGATTGCGTATTTCATTTGATTATTTTAAAATTCATTGGTTTATTTTTAATAAAAAAAGTCAAGAAAGGATTAATAGGACTTACCTAAAAATCCTTTCTTGAACGACATTCATACATCGGATTAATGCGTCAATTCTCTTGCGATATTAACCGCAGGATTAACAGCGCTGTTAATGCCGATGATAGCCTGATTCGAATTAATCAGTTCGCGCGAGAATTTGGTGTAACTCATCTCCGGGTCGCCTTTAAA
>JAYTNA010000157.1:0-2926 GCA_043748865.1 Saprospiraceae bacterium | reverse complement strand
ACCGACGACCCGATAACGACAAAAATTCTTTCGGCAGTTAATTTAGTAAATGTTGTAAGTTTAGACAGTCTTTCAAAAGGTGAAGCATTTAAACCGTATCAAATAAATTTGGCGCAAAATAAATATCCGCTATCGCGTGAAGTTTATATTATTCCGAAGGAAACGCGCATGGGTTTAGCGATGGGATTTGCTACATTTGTGCACGGTGCTATCGGGCAAACAATTATGTTAAAATCCGGTATCTTGCCGGCAGAACAACAACCACGCGATATTCAGATTGTCACTAAACCGGTTAATTAGTTGGTTCGTTACTTAGTAATGTTGATTGTTGACGAGCAATGAAAAAAATTTTAACCAACCACCCATTACTAATTAACCAGTTACCAATCAACATTAACAATTAACCACTAACAATTAACAATTATTTAAAGACACTTTTCTTTTAAATTTCGTCTATATAGGTATAATAAATTCTTCTTGATAAAGAGGGGACCAAACAAATTTTAGCAAACAGCGTTATAAACCATATTTTAATTATTAAAAGTTGCTCTTAAGTATGAAACAATTCATTTTTTTGTTTACACTGGCATTTATTTCATGGACAGTTCAGGCACAAACTAAATTAGATGACGCTCAAAAGCTCATCACGAATGAAAATTATAATGGAGCAAAAAAATTGCTCGAAGATTACATCGCCGAAGGTAAAGACATTACCCGCTTAAGTGAAGCCTATTATATGTTAGGGGATGTAAATTACAGAAATTTAATTGAAAGCAATCCTGCCGGCGCTATGACAGCAGCACGTGAGCAATTTGAAAGAGGTTTGACGCAGTTTAAAAACAATCCTTACTGTTTAGTAGGCATGGGAAAATTATTACTCGATGCTAAAAACACTAAAGAAGCTGCAAAAACTTTCGATCAAGCTATTCGCTCTTCGCGCGACAGAAAATGGAAAGAAGGTAATCCGGACATCTACGGATTGATTGGAGATGCCTATTTAATGGGGTTGAACAAAGATCCGGAACAAGCAGTAGCCAATTATACAAGAGCGCGGGATATTGATCCGACACCGGCAAAAACTTGGTTGCGTTTAGGTGACGGTAATTTAGCAAAAGGCGATGCCGGTGCTGCAATGACAGCTTACAGTACAGCCGCCTCAAAAGATAAAACGAGTGCCGAAGTCTATGAAAAAATGGCGTTGATTTGGAGACGCGCAAAGAAAATGGATTTAGCCATTGATACAGCCGTTGCCGGTACGCGTGTCAATAATCAATACGCACCGCTTTATAAATTAATGGCGGAAATGTATCAAGAGAACAGACAATACAATAAAGTAGCACCCACATTGGAAAGCTATTTAAAACTTGTCGGTGATCAAGACCCTGAATCGCGTTTGCGCTTTTTAAAATATTTGTCTTATAATGTTAAAGATTATGACCGCGTAATTAAAGATGGAGAAGTGTTTGCAGCAAAACACGCCGATAAATATCCGTCGGTTTACCGTTGGTTGGCTTGGTCTTATTCAGAGCAAGCGGCACGGTTGGAGAGAGAAAATAAAACGCAAGACTCTGCGAAAACCGTCATTATTAAAGGCTTATACGCAAGTGGTAATGCGGCTTCGGAGAAATTAATGACAGCCTACGCAGCCACGCCGACAAACATTCAAGATTACGATTACGAATACCGTGCACGCTCTGCGGCGAAATTAGGAAAATTGGATGAAGCAGTTACGATGTATAAAGAAGTTTTGAAACAAGACTCTACTAAAACGTGTCAAGTTTACGCAGGTTTAACGCAAATGTATTACGAAGCAAAAGATTTTAAGAACGGTTTAAATATGTTGGATGAAAAAATTGTGAAATGCGAAGTGAAAAATCTTGAGATTTTTTATGCCATGTATTATGCCTATTATTCTAAACAATATGACAGAGGTATAAAATATGCCGATAAATATATAGGATTGAAACCGGCAACTACGGACGGTTATTACTACAAAGGTTTGTGTCAAGAACAATTGGACACTTTAACGCCGCCGGCTTTCGCCGCAAAAGATAATTATGAACTTTTGTCAAAAGCATTTGAAGCAATGACAGCGACAGATACTGTCGAATTAAAACGTGTAAAAGACCAAGCCGTTCATGCCTATAATTATTTAGCAAGTGCTTATGGTTCTGCCAATGATTTAATAAAAGCTAAAGACTTTTGCCAAAAAGCATTGGTATTAGATCCAACTGACACTACTGCCGCAAGTATTATGAAGCAAATAGTTGATTCGGGGCATTAAGAATGATGGACAATAGATAATGGACAATGGACAATGGACAATTAAAAAATAAAAATGCGTGAAGAAATTTATTTTCTTCGCGCATTTTTATTTTTATAAAAAAGGTTTATTTAATTGATAACAGTCCATTGTCCATCGTCCATTGTCCATTAACAATCGTTTGTTTTTATCGCGATAAATTAATATACCCTGTTTTTAAAATTTGTTGTTTATCGTCATCACGAAGAAAATAAAAATAAACACCATCCGGTAAACCTTTACCGTTCCAAGTACCGCTCCAATCGTTATTATAGTTGGTGGTTTTATAAACTTCATTGCCCCAACGATTATAAATACAAAGCGTATGATTCGGATAATTTTGCAAACCTTCTATCACTAACACATCATTTTTGCCGTCGCCGTTAGGAGAAAGAGCGTTCCATAAGAATAAAGAATCGCGGCAAATGATTAAAATGGTGACAGTAGCTTCACTGCAAACGGTATCAATGCAGACGCGGTAACGGAAACTATCTATACCGCAAGATTGAAGGCTGTTATCCGCTTTGTAATTTATAATGCCGTCGCGGAAACTGATTGTATCTGCCGTGCCTTTCGTCGGCGGCAAAATAATGGTCAGTTTTGTAGGATGTTTGCCGCCGAGTG
>JAYTNA010000156.1:0-5864 GCA_043748865.1 Saprospiraceae bacterium | reverse complement strand
GTCTCAATATCGGGTTGATTAATTTTAGAAAACTGAATGATACCGACATCGGTCGTCATTCTTTTCACGTGTTCTAAGTTGAGAGCAGGTATGCGATATTTCAGAGCCAACATCTGTGCGTTTTTTTCCCCAAGCATATTTTTTTTATAATCTACTGCTTTTTGCAACAATAAAGCATGAGCCAGTGCGGAATTTTCCCAGGATGTCGGTACAATATGATGCAAAGCACTCGCGCCAAATGCCATTCTTAACGACTCATCATTTAGCAGGCGATTAACAGCTTCCGCCAATTGTTGAACATTTTGAAAATCTACGATTATACCCGTATTTTCTTTTAAAATTTCCTTAGCATGAGGTATTGGTGTTGAGATAATTGGGCAGCCGCAACTCATTGCATAAGAAAAAGTACCACTCACGGCTTGGTGCGGATCTTTTGATGTAAAGAGATATATATCTGTCAGTTGCAAATACTCTAACAAATCATGCAACGGAAGATATTCATTAATAAATTTTACGTGCGCTTCGATTTCTAAAGATGAAACTTTTGCTTCCAACATATTGCGATACTTTTCTCCTTCTTCTTTTTTTACGGTCGGATGCGTTTTACCTAATACAAGAAACATTACATCGGGATTTATTTTTACGATTTCGGGCAAAGCATCTAAAGTAGTTTCAATACTTTTTCCGGAACTCAAAAGACCGAAAGTAGAAAGCACTTTTTTTCCGATTAATTCATATTTCTCTTTTAAAAATTTTTTATCCAAATGTTTCACCAAATGCGTACCGTGCGGAATGACAATGATTTTTTCATTCGAAATACCATATTCGTCCTTCAAAATTTGTCCGGCGTTATTCGTCATGACTATGACAGAAGCTGAAGCCGCGACGATATTACGTACTTTTGTTTTTAATTCTTTATCCGGTTGCGGCAATACTGTATGAAAAGCAACAATAACGGGTTTAATGACTGTGTGTAGAAATTGCAGTAAATCAATTTCATGCGTACTGTCGAAAAAACCAAATTCATGTTGCATCACAACGAATTGAATACGTTTTTCATTATTAATAGCGTTTTTCAATTTAACATAATGCGCCGGATTATTTGTATTGAGTGTATATTTAACTTCTTCCGGATAATTATTATTCACATTTCCCGATTCTAAAGCACAAACTTTCAAAGAAAAAGAGTCGCTAAATTGATTATTAAGTGCTTTGATTAAATCTTGAGAATAAGTAGCAATACCACATTCTCTCGGCGGATAAGAGGTAATGAATAAAATTTCAGGCAAAACCGTTTCTTTAACCGGATAAGCAGTGATATTTTTTTGAACAGGACCGGGCAAAGAAGCCGTCATTCCGTCGCGCCCATAATCTTGAAGAAATTGTTTGTTCATTTTTTAGATACTTTAAATTGTTAAAGAAGCATGATTTTCTTGACATGCCAATAATTCTGCTAATAGTGCAGATAAACTAACGGAAGCACAAGCTATACGCTCATCGGCAGCACCATAATAGATGTACAACTTATCACCGAATAATGCCGCTCCTGTGGGGAAACATACGTTATGAACTTCTCCTTGCAATTCCCATTCTTCCTCCGGTTTGAATAATGGCACCGGTAAACGAGCAATTTCTTTCTGCGGATTTTCTAAATCTAATAAAGCAGCACAAGCGTTATAGACATATCCTATCGCACTATCGTGTACACCGTGATAAATTATCAACCAACCGTGTTTTGTTTCTATCGGCGGACAACCGGCACCGATGTAACTTATTTCATGATCACACTTTGGCGTGAGTACAATATTGTTGTCTAAGTGCATAAAATAATTATCCCAAAAATCTTTAGTCAACTCACTCAATTCGTTGACGCAAACGATCTGAATATCCGGTTTGATGCGGTGCAAAAAGAAAAGTTTATTATTTATCCTTCTCGGAAAAAAAACAACATTTTTATCCCAAACAAAAATCTTTTTACTTTTATTAAGGGCGACAAATAGCGGATTTAAACCATTGTAGCGCAAATATTTTTCGTTGATGGGTGTTTGAAAAGTAGCAAGTCGGTGAAAATCTTCATAAATTACTTGTGGTACTATAATGCCTTGTTTCTCAAAAGTGACTAAATCTTTTGAAGTAGCCAATGCTCCCAAAGCGTTTACACCGTCGTAAGCCGTATAAGTTAGATAGTATAAATCGTCAATTTTTACGATACGCGGATCTTCAACACCGTGCGATTCATAATCGAACTGCGAGAAAAGAACGGGCATATCCGAACGCTCTGATACTGTTATCGGGTCTGATAACTTGCAATATCCCAAACTCGAATAGTTACCTTTACTCACCGCCCGGTAATACATATAAACGTTATTGCCTTCACGAATAACTGCCGGATTTAAAACGCCTTCGTTTTCAAATCCTAATGCCGTTTTATTCAATATTACGCCTTCTTTTTTTACTTCTAACATTATTGGATGTGACTACTACAATGATTAAATTCTAAACGTAGGCTTTTTAATACTTCTTGCTCTGTCATATCCCTTTCAGTTGCTGCTTGTTTTAGATCTTTTTGATTAAAATAAAATAAGTTGATAAGCGGATAATTATCATTGAACGGTCTATATTCCCTCAAGCCGATTGTATCTAAATGCTTCAATGTACGTTGAAATGTTTCAATCAGCAATTTTCTACAAAGACCGGGATGATTCTCTACAAGCATTTCCTTTTTATATAATTCAAGAAAAACTTTTTTAAGTATTTCTTCCGAAAGTAAATCATCACCGGTCATTTTTGTGATTATACCAAACATCATGGGTGCATAATTGTCATAAACGTATTCTACCGACGCAACGGTTTGAGTAAAGTTTGCAGTGCCTACTACATTGGATTGTTTTAGGTAAAGAGGCATTTTGTGAATTTCTTTTATAGGAAAATTTTAGTGCTGCAAAGATGGGCGTTTTACAAAACAGAAGCATTACATAATTTACGATAAAAATTACATAATTCACACTTGATCATGTTTATTTTTATCTTTTTCGAAATCTGCTAATTGCGTTTTCAGTGATTCTAAATAGTCTTTGAATCCGTCAGTGGTCATGTCTCCGTCATTACCGTGAGTTAACATGGGCGTTTCGCGTAAATACTTATACAGTTCAGGAAATTCTTTCTGAATTTTTTCCGTAATTTCTAAAATTTCTTGCATCACATCTTGTTTCATTTTAATTATTTTTTATGAAAAAGTCGGCATTTAATGCCAAAAAAATCCCGAAACTTCTATTTCTGAAAGTTCGGGATATGATATGCTTTTAAAAACCTAAATTCAACCTTGCAAAAATTTATGCAATTCTTCTTTTGTTTTTCCCACTTTTGCAGCAATTTTTCCCATCA
Organism: Saprospiraceae bacterium; assembly: GCA_043748865.1. Classification (GTDB taxonomy): domain Bacteria; phylum Bacteroidota; class Bacteroidia; order Chitinophagales; family Saprospiraceae; genus JAAFJT01. The sequence continues at coordinate 2,480 of JAYTNA010000156.1, read as the reverse complement.
TTTCATCTTTTTTACCTTCAGCAAATAGAAAATCATCGTCAGTTAATGTAGCAAAAGATTGTTTGAGTTTTCCTTTTTGTTCTTCCCAGATTCCTTTCAATTCAGTAGTATTCATTTCAAAAGTTTTTTTAAGTGATAAAGAATATTTAATAATGCTACAAAGGTGCGCATTCGATTGCAACGGATTGTTACACAATTTTGGAATTAAATTACATAATTCACACCTTGCAAATAGAATTTATTTACCGCCGTTTTTTATAAAAAAATAAGTGACAAACCGGAGGGCTTGCCACTTACTTAGAAAGATTTAAAAAACCTTTTGCTTATTTTGTTGAAGCATGGTGTTTTGAAATCTCTTTGTGCGCTTCAGCTGCATGTTCAAGATGACCGTGAGCTTTTACGTGATGCTCATGCGCTTTTTCCGGATGTCCGGCTTCATGATGTTTTGCAGCTTCATGGTGGTGCTTTGCAGCTTCTTCGTGGTGCATAGCAGCTTTCTTGTGATGTTCAGCATGCATAGTTGCCATATTAATTATATACTGTGTGGAGGAATTTCCACAACGCAGCTAAGATAAAAAGATAAAAGTATAAGTCATATTACCTGTTAAACAATTTTACAATTAAATTACATAATTTATACCTCAAATAGTAAAGTGTGAATCATGTAACTTAATTCCAAAATTGTGTAACAGTTGTCTTGTTTGAGTACCTCACCTTTGCATCAATAATTATCAAAAATAAAAACGACGGCATATTCCGAAATAGTTATTAGATAATTAAAATACAATTAATATAATGAATTTGCTTAAATGTAGCACACAAAAGAAAACCACTTATATAAGTGTAACGATAGTAGCAGCGTTATTTCTTTTTAGCTCATGTGCGCCTAAAATTAATTTTTTAACATCGGAAGTCGTACCGGCTGCACGCGGCTATGTTGAAATAAAAAAAGACAAGAATAAGAACAACGTTATTTCAATACATCTTACAAACTTAGCGGAAGTGAATAGATTGACACCACCCAGACAAACTTATGTGATTTGGATGATGACGGAAGACGAAAAAATGAAAAATATCGGACAAGTAAAAAGTTTTTCAAAAAATTTAAAAGCGTCTTTTCAAACGGTATCTTCATCTATTCCTGCTAAAATTATTATCACAGCTGAAGACGATGCAAGTACTGTATATCCAAGTAAAGTTATACTAACAACAAATCGATTTTAAAAATACTTAGACTGATTTTAAAAATACTTAAACTGAATGAGGAAAAACCTCAAGACACTAATCTTTTTTAGAAAAATACTTAAACTTAATGGGGGAAAACCTCAAGACATTAATCTTTTTTAGAAAAAATTCACTTTAACATTATAAAATCAACTATCAATTATGAACAACTTATTGTATTTAGTGGCACTCGTACTTGTGATTTCTTGGGCAGTCGGTTTTTTTGCCTATGGTGCGGGTGGTATTATTCACGCACTACTTATTATCGCCGTAATTTCCATAGTACTGAATATTATTCGCGGAAATAAAATCGTATAAATTGATTTCAACTGATAAATCAATTGTTAGTTCTTGTTTTTTTAACAATTAAATTATTCAATTATGAGCACAGTTAAAGTTTTATTAGGCGCATTGGTAGGCGTTGCCGCCGGTGCAGCCATTGGAATTTTATTCGCGCCTGAGAAAGGTACGAATACACGCAAGAAAATCAAAAGAGTTGGTAATGACTATGTCGATGGCATGGGTGACAAATTCAATGAATTCGTCGATAGCATGACTCAAAAATTTGATTCAATGATGCACGACGCGACGAATATGGGTGAAAAAGGCAAAGAAAAAGTACAATCCGCCATTAGCGGAGCGGCGAATCTTGCTGAAAATGGTAAAGAAAAAGCACAATCTGCCATCCATCAAGTGACGCAAAGTGTGGACGGAAAGGCTAGAGACTTCATGCATAACAAGTAGTTTATTAAAGGTTATGAGTTATGGGTTATCGGGTTTTAATTAAATAACCTGCATAATAATTTTTGAATTGTAGTCGGCTTCAGTTGATGGCAATTCAAAATACGAATAATGCAGGTTATTGGGTTAAAGCTCGGCAACCTGTAACTCAAACTATAACCCATAATTAACCATTAACTATTATTTACAAGAATATGGAAACACCATTTGCTTCTATAGAGTCATTACTGGAAAGAGTTGAAGCCTACGGTAAAACTACTTTCGAACTTACAAAGCTTAAAGTTTTAGATAAATCGAGTTCTATCATCACATCTTGGGTATATGGTACACTAATTTTTATAGTGTTGGCGCTTTTCACTTTTTTTTCAAGCATAGGTTTGGCATTACTGCTGAATGATAGGCTTAACTCAGCCTACATCGGATTTTTTATTGTTGCCGGGCTTTATCTTTTAGCCGGTACTTTATTGTATTTTTTTCTACATAACCGTATTAAAAAAATTATCAGCGATTTAATT
>JAYTNA010000155.1:0-5262 GCA_043748865.1 Saprospiraceae bacterium | reverse complement strand
GTCTTTCAGAATGAATTAACCAATCAACCAATAAACAAATCAACCATTAAATAATAACCAACTTTATGTCCTACATCCACGCCATCGTTCTCGCGATTATAGAAGGCTTAACCGAATTTTTACCCGTCAGTTCCACCGGACACATGGTAATTGCTTCATCTTTAATGGGTATCGGGAAGGAAGATTTTACTAAACTATTCGAAGTAGTTATACAGTTCGGTGCTATTTTAGCCGTCGTCGTTTTATATTGGAAAAGATTTTTTCAAAATTTCGATTTTTATTTGAAACTAATAGTGGCTTTTATTCCTGCTGCCATTTTCGGCGTTTTTTTTTACAAACGTATTAAAGAAGTTATGGGCAGCCCTGTGACGATTGCCGTAGTACTTTTAATAGGCGGTGTTATTATGCTTTTTATTGATAAAATGTTTGAAAAAAACGAAAGTTTTTCAGAGTCAAGTCAAAAAATTGATTATAAAAAAGCACTTACCATCGGTGGTTTTCAAGTTTTGGCGATGATTTTTCCGGGTTTGTCTCGTTCGGCAGCAACTATTTTTGGTGGTTTAACTCAGGGCTTAAACAGGCAACGTGCAGCAGAATTTTCTTTTTTCTTGGCTGTGCCAACTATGGCAGCAGCATCTTTGAAAGACGGATATGAGTACTATAGAGGTATAAAAGTCGGAACTTTTCATGCTTTAACAAATAGTGAAATCGGTATACTCGCTCTGGGCAATATTATAGCTTTTATTGTAGCATTAATTGCCATTCGAACTTTTATTAGTTTTTTGACTGAAAAAGGTTTCAAAATTTTTGGCTATTATCGTATTGCTTTAGGTTTGTTGGTACTCGTACTTTGGTATTCAGGATTTAAAATGTTCGTTGATTAATTGTCAATGGTTAATTGTCAATGGTTAATGTGGTACATAAGTACAATCATTAATTCAATTTTTTATAAAATTTAGTTTCCACCACCTTAAATTTCAATAAAAAACCATTGACAATATCATTATCAATTAACCATTAACCATTAACAACTAATAATTATTATGTCAGTTCTCATCAATAAAGAATCGCGTGTTATTGTTCAAGGTTTCACGGGTAAAGAAGGTACATTTCATGCCGAACAGTGTATTGATTACGGTACAAATCTTGTTGGCGGCGTTACGCCGGGTAAAGGTGGTACCGAACATTTGGGCAAACCGGTTTTCAATACTGTTGCTGATGCAGTTGCAAAAACGAAAGCGGACGTAACGCTTATATTTGTGCCGCCGCGTTTTGCTGCCGATGCGATTATGGAAGCGGCGGAAGCCGGCATAAAAGTAATTGTGTGTATCACGGAGGGTATTCCGATTCAAGATATGGTAAAAGCTAAGGCTTATATTGACGGAAAAGATTGTCGCCTCATAGGACCAAATTGTCCGGGTGTCATCACTGCCGATGAAGCGAAAGTAGGTATCATGCCGGGGTTTGTTTTCAAAAAAGGGCGGATCGGAATTGTTTCTAAATCAGGAACTTTAACTTATGAAGCAGCCGATCAAGTTGTGAAAGCCGGTCTCGGAATTTCTACGGCAATTGGTATTGGCGGCGACCCGATTATCGGCACAACCACAAAAGAAGCGGTTGAACTATTTATGAATGACAAAGACACCGACGCAATTGTTATGATTGGTGAGATTGGCGGCGATTTAGAAGCACAAGCAGCACGTTGGATTAAAAAAACGGGAAATAAAAAACCGGTAATAGGTTTTATCGCCGGACAAACGGCTCCGAAAGGCAGAAAAATGGGTCACGCCGGTGCGATTGTCGGTAGTGCAGAAGATACAGCCGAAGCGAAAATGCGTATCATGGAAGAGTGCGGTATTCATGTCGTAAAATCTCCCGCAGATATTGGTATTACGGTGGCACATGTGATGCAGGGAAAGTGATGAAAAATATCAATCGTCTAAACTTTCTACATCTTCATCAACCAATGAAGGTGCGTATTGGTTTTTCGTAAAGAAACGACACCAAGCACAATCCGGCTTGCCGCAACCTGTAAATTCGTGATTTTTTATTTTTTGCCATGTACTTATAATATCATTTTGAATAAGTTGAACGTATGTTTCATCGAACGCGATTTCTTTTTTATCGAAATTGCCGTTCGATTTTGGTTCAACATAATCAACAATACCTTGTTCGACGGTGACTATATGTGCGCGATAATTCTCGTATAAAATTTTATAAAAAATAAGTTGGCGTAAGTATTTGCCGCCGCTTGTGTTTTTGGCACTCGGCACAGCTACATCAGATGTTTTAAAATTACCGGTTTTATAATCAAACACTTGCGCGGTATTATTATCTTTGAAAACAATTTTATCAATTTTCCCTTGCAACGGAATGTTTTTGTATTCCGTGTTAATACTCGCCTCAACCCGTACATTTTCCGAGCGTCCGCCGGCAATAAATTTGTCGTAATACTGTGATAAGTTTTCTAAACCGCGTTCTAAAAATAAAATATAATTTTTTTCCGGAAAAAATCCGCGTTGACGTTGGAGAGCGCGTTCAAAATAATTTAAAAAAATTTTTTTTTCCGGAAATTTTTTATCACTCGTGATTAACATGGTGCTGAATAATTTTTGTAAAGCCTCATGTATAGCATTACCATATAAAGCACTGACAGACGGTAAACTCGGAATTTTTAAAATGTATTCGTAAAAAAATTGCAAAGGACAAGTAAGATAAATTTGCAAAGAGGAAGCACTGATTCGAAAATCGATAAGCATATCATTAATAAAGGCTGCATCTAAAATCGGTGGCGAAGGTTTTGGTGCCGGTTGCATTAATAATGAAAGCGTATTCAACTCCCTAGTTGTTGAAGGCTGTAGATAGCTAATTGCTGACGGCTGATTGCCGGAATTTAATTCATCCACAAATTGACTGCGCGTAGTGGCTTTTCCTTTTTCATCTTGAAGTGAATAAGATACGTGCAAATGCGTTTTTGCGCGCGTAGTTGCCACATAAAACAATCGGCGACGCGCTTCTACAGCATCTTCTTCAGTAGAATACGTCAAATTATTCGGGAATTTGAAGGCATTGCCAGTGCCTGATTTATTTTTTTCCCAACTCGATTCAACAGCGTTCATCAAAAAAACATGATCAAATTCTAATCCTTTTGCTGAATGTGCGGTGGTCAGAACAACGCCATCCGGTCGTACAATATTTTGAATGAATTCAATCGACATCGCATTTTTTTCTAACAAATCAAGCGTATTCACCAATTGTTGCAACGTCAAGCGCGGATTTTTATATGTTTCAGAGCGCACAAATTCAAAAAAAGAATTGAGTAATTGCAAATACATTACACGCTCCGGTTGTGCATTTACCCAAGATAATATATTGCCTCCGAGTAAAATTTTTTCTAAAACATTTATTGGCGAAGTTGTCATGGCTTCAATACACCAATCATCAATCAGCTTTGAAAAAAGAAAAATGGGCTGTGAACCTTGGCTTTTCAACGCGTTGCGCCAATATTTTTGGTGATAATACTGTTCAGGAACAATATTATCCGTATTTACTAAAGATTTCTTTGCGATGTCCATCGCCAATTGCATCACATCATCCATCGGAATTTCCCAAAAACGGAAATGTAGAATTTTAAATAAAAGCGCATCTGCCGAAAAAGGTCTTTCAATTTCTGCGGCTAAGTAGGAGAGGAGCAGGCGCAAATTTTGAATCAGCGGCGCATCTAAAATATTTAATCGTCTTTTTGTTTGATAAGGAATGCCGCGTTGTTCAAACAATCGAATCAAAGTTTCTGCTTCGCGGTGTTGAGAGTAAATTACAGCAATTTTTGAGCTATCAGCAATCAGCTTTAAGCTGTCAGTTTTTTCTTGTTTTTTATTGGCAGCTGATAGCTGATAGCTGATAGCTGATAGCTGTTCAACTATATCATGTAATTCATACAACCGATTCGGATATTCCATTACTTGCACCGAATTTTTTACCGACGGTTGATGCGCTACCAAAGTTTTTTCTAAAGCCAATGCGCTCAAACGGTTGACGATACGAATTTCATTATTATCAATGAGTTTTTTAGAAACATCTAATATTTTTTGAGTTGAACGATAATTATCTTTCAGAACAATAACTTTCAATTCATTTCTGTATTTTTCATAAAATTCAACAAGGTTGTGCAGCCGCGCACCTTGAAATTCATAAATCGCCTGATCATCATCTCCGACAATAAATATGTTCGGACTTTCCCAAAAATCAATCAGTTGCGAGAGCATTTTATTTTGCGCACCATTGGTGTCTTGAAACTCATCAACCAGCATATACAAATACTGTTCTTGATAATGCCGCAACAAATAATTATGTTTTTGAAAAGCGTTAATTACCCACGTCACCATATCATCGAAGTCATAATATTGGTTGTCACGCATTAATTTTTCAAAAGTATCGTAAAGTTTTGCCGCTTCGCGCAATTTTAACATCCGTTCACGCTCTGCTTCTAATTCTGCGGTTTTAATATCGCCTTTTGAATAAACGCCTTTTTTAGTTGTTTTATAAATATATGCTCCACTTAAAGGAATTGATGCGAGATAAATATCTATTTGATGCACGATATAATCACTCGTCCACGCTTCTTTTTTCATCAGAGCGAACAAATGATTGATTTGTTTTTCGTAGAAATAAGGGCTGTAAGCTGTGAGCTGTGAGCTGTGAGCAGCTTCTTGGTTTTTTTGTTTGCTCATAGCTAATTTCTGATCGCTCAAATCTGCCAATAATTCTCTAATCAACTGTCGCCGCTCCAAATCATCAATCAAACTCAATTCATTTTTACCGAAAAGCCCGATATTTTCTTGAATAACCTTATTACAAAATCCGTGAAATGTAAAAATGTGTACAGCATTAGCTTCCGCGCCCATAATACTTTGCAATCGTTCACGCATCGCTCGCACGCCGGCATCCGTAAAGGTTAAGCAAAGTATATTGTAAGGAGACGCATCCGTTTGTTTCAAAATTTGTCCGACACGCGCCGAAAGTATATGCGTTTTTCCCGTTCCCGGTCCGGCAATCACCAAAACAGGTCCTTCAATAGTTTCAACGGCTTCGCGTTGTTTACTGTTGAGTTGGGCAAAAATTTCTTCAAACTTTTTTACAGGTTGTGACATTTTAGATGAAAGATTACCAAGTTAGGGCTTCGGGAGATTGTTGGAATAATTCATCTAATTCCGAATCAAATTTAGCAAGCCAACCCCACTCAAATTGTCTTTGCATTTCTTT
>JAYTNA010000154.1:0-15656 GCA_043748865.1 Saprospiraceae bacterium | reverse complement strand
GAGGAGTAACCACCGCCAACTCTTTCAAAGGAAGGCAATTGCCCTGTGGCTCTATCTCCAAAAATCTCATCAACTTCTAATTCAATGATTTTCTTTTTAATTGATTTTGATTGTGGATGATTTGGGTATTCTTCTAAATATTTCTTCCAAGCACTTGACGAATTTTCTTGCTTAGCATTTCCAAAGGCTTTTTGTTCATTCAAAATATTCAATTCATTTAATCTTCTCTTAGCGGCATCAACGAAGTTACCGGTAGGATATTTGTAAAGATAATTATAGGTAACGGACAATTCTTGAGAATTAAGTGCATTATTCCATACTTGTTGCTCTTCCAACCGATTTAAAAGAACTCTACCTTCTGCCGCTTCCGGCCGAGTACTGTGACGATTAAGTAGTGTATCTAATTTAGTTCGTGCATTTTGTAAGTCACCTGCCTCGAAAAATTTCTTTGCATCTGAAAGCAAATTTGGTGCGCCAAACTTTAATTCACCTAATTCTTTCTGTAAAGCGTTACGCTCTTGAATAGCTTTTATCTCTTCTGAATTTGAATTACAAGAAAAGAAAAATATTAAAAATACGAGTGGGAAAATTTGTTTTTTCATTTTGTTGTAGCGACAAGATTTATAGATATTAAAAATTAGAAGAAAAGCACCACTAATAAATATCTGATTCATAAATAATCCTAAAAATGTATTTCGAGTGGCGTTTGAGTTTTTTTATTTAAATATTATATCATGTGCGAGCGGTGAGTGCGGGGTTAGCTTTCTACTTATCTTTTTATGAGCGAGTTTCGAATGAGTGTTTAATTTATTTTAGGTACACAACATCAACATTTCTGTCGTGCATATGTAAAATACATTTATCTACTTGTCCATCTTCAAAATGTATCGTTAGACCATAATCTTCAAATGAACCACCCATAGCATCAAACCCATAACCTTTTAAAATAATTTTAGAATCATTTTGCCCAATAATTTTCATTCGTTTAGGTGCCATTTGTACATTGTTTCGCCAAAGTGGGTGATTACCGTCTAAATTAAACAAAGTGACAGTGTAACCTTCATTTCCAGTAATGTTTGGCTCAACTTTTACAGCCCGTCCCGCACCACCATGTGGACCTGAAACATGAATACCATTTTCGTATCGAAGATGATCTGATGATTTGAAAACAAAATCTAATTTCATATCTGGTTCAATCTTTTATTTAGTTTTTACTTTTAATTTGACTGCAACCTAATTGCTTCTAGTATAATTCTTTTTTTCTCATTTAATACTGCATTTACGGCACCTTTAAATTCATTTACGTCCATTCCTTCTGCTAACATTGAATGAAAAACCGTAAAAAATTTTTTCCCTCCTATATCTTCTATCCCCCAATGTCCCATTAACATGATACCATTACGCTCAAGCAGAGTCAAGCCGAATAACGCCGACGACGCTATGTCGTCTGAGAAAGGAATACCCATACTCGAAAATTCTAAAATCGCTCTACTTTCATCATTTTTACCACAGACTTTAATAAAAACATCTTCTATCCCAAGTTCATCTTTAAAACCTAATACTACCCCATTAGGATTGTCTGTTTTGATTTTCCAACCAGCTTCGGATATTCTTTTTCGTACTATTTCCATAGCTTCAGAATTTTTTTTATCTTTATTTCCTAAGTAATCTAAAATTGACATAACAATTATTTGATTTAGTTTTAGATATTTTCCGCCTACATTATCGCTTTCGGCTTTTCGCCTAACTTTTTTTTAGTGGTTTCAGGATTGCCCACTTAATGAAATATAAACTTTTGCTCCAATTTTGAAGTACAACTTTTAAAAAACAACCACAATTATTTTTTTTACCTAATTTGGTTGTTATATCAGAAAAGTAATTTAATTTTACAAATTAAAAGACAATAGGGAATCAATGTTTTTTTGAAAAGTACAAGTGAAAAAATTACGTATAAAAAAAATAATTGTACAAAAGTGTAGTAAATAAATTAAGATATATTTTTTTGTCGGTTATGTTTTTCACAATTTTTGGTTGCGTTTTTCGCACTTAACTGTAATTCACTTTAATTTAAAATAAAATTTTATGGTACTCGGAGAAAAAATTCGTTTAGCGCGTATTTTCAGAGGTTATTCGCAAGATAATATGGCGAATATGCTGGAAATATCTGCTACCGCGTATCGAAAAATTGAGAAAAACACCGATGTCAACAGTAAAAGATTAACTCAAATTTCAGAGGTTTTAAAAATGTCGGAAGAAGAAATAAAAGCCATCGAAGATAAAATGTTTTTTAACTCCTTCAACGGTACCAACCACAACGTGTTAAATTATCAGGTTTATGACTCTAAAACTTTAGCCTTTGAATTGGATAAAAAAGAATTGCAACTCCAAAATAAAGATTTAGAAATAAAAAATTTACAACTCCAAGTTCTTTTGTTGGAAGAAAAACTTAAAAATAGTTAGAAGTCTTATATCTTGTTTTCTCCAAAACCTTTCCCTATTTTTGTATTTTCAATTTTCATAAACTTCAGATGAAAAAAAATAAAATCACCGAACTCATAAAAAATGTAGTGAGGACAGATAATTCCGATGCTGAAATAATACTTTTTGGATCAAGAGCGAGGAAAGATGCGAAAAAAGATTCCGATTGGGATATTCTTGTTTTATTAAACAGAAATGAGGTAACACTTAAAGATGAGCAAAAAATTCGACACAAACTTTTTGATGTCGAATTGGAAACCGGTGAATCCATCTCTACTTTTGTTTACGCGCTGAATGATTGGCATACCAGATTAAGTGTCACACCTTTATATCACAATGTTAAGAAAGAAGGCATCTATTTATGAGCGATTTTCAAGAAGATTATATTAAATACAGAATTGAGAAATCTGAAGAGTCTTTCAGAGATGCTCAAATTTTGTTTGATAATAAAAGTTGGAATGCAACCTAAACAGGCTTTATTATTCTTGTTATTATTTGGTTTCTGCGCTTGCTTTAAAATTCGGCATTAAAGCCCAATCACATAGCGGACTAAAAAATCAATTCAATTTACATTTTATAAAGACGGGAATTATTCCGATTGCCATGGGTAAACTTTATTCAGATTTAATGGATTGGCGGCAAAGAGGTGATTATGGCGATATGTTTGATTTTGATAAAGAACCTGTTGAAGAATTATTTAAACCGGTCGAAGAGTTTTTAAATTGTGTGAGGCATTTGATTTAATTTAATTTTACAATTATCACTTTAATGCTCGCTTGTTTTCTCCAAAACCTTTCCCTATTTTTGCAGTAAAATAAAAATAACTGAAAATAAATGGAACAACGTTTTTATTTTGACACTTCAGTTTTTGGTGGCGTTTTTGACGCAGAATTTGAAGAGGAATCGCTTTTGCTTTTGAAAAAGTAAAATTGGGACAAATTAAATGTGTTTATTCCAATTTAACCGAAAGAGAACTTTCAACTGCACCCAAGCGCGTGCAAGTTTTCTTTAACGACATCAAATCGGAACATAAAGAAAAGATTTTGATTACACCTGAAGCATTAAAACTTGCAGAAATTTATGTAATTGAAAAAGTTGTCGGTGAAACAAGTTTTGATGATTGCATTCATATTGCAATTGCAACACTCAGCAAAGTTGATATTTTGGTGAGTTGGAATTTTAAACATATTGTAAACGTTTATAGAGTTCGCGGCTATAATTCAATAAATTTGAGATTAGGATTATCACCACTCAATATACATTCACCAAAAGAAATAGTTGGATATGAAAAATAAAATAAAATTACAAAAAGAGTTTGACACCGTTAAAGTGTTTAGGGAAATTAAAAAAAAGATTTCAGAAGAAATTAAGGGTATGACGTTTGAACAACTAAACGCATACCTCGAAGAGCATAAATTGAAAATTGAAAATAGTTAATATTTTCTTACAGTTTGTAGTATATCTCTCTGTTAAAAAATATTGTTGCCTATGAGAATCTTCATGTTTTCATGTACTATGCGAGTATCCTATCTTGTTTTCTCTAAAACCTTTCCGTATTTTTGTACTAAACTAAAGTACCGAATGAATACGTCCACTTTTCAGTGCCGTTAAGCTTATAAATCCCGTTTCAAAAATTTATTCTTCCCCTGCAAAAAAAGAACCCAAGTAGTTTCCTATAAATCAAACTGCTTTCAATAAATTTTTATATTTTTGCAAAAAAATTTACAAACCGGAACTAAAGAAGAATGACCTCTTACGCAGATATCGAAGCATTAAGCCACGAAATTTACATTGCGAGTCGTTTCACGGAACGCATACAAACCGAAACATCGAAAGTCATCATCGGGCAGAGTAATATGCTTGAAAAATTGATGATTGGGTTATTATCGAAAGGACATATTTTGCTCGAAGGGATGCCGGGTTTGGCAAAAACTTTGGCGATAAAAACTTTAGCGCAAACTATTAATGCGCACTATCAACGCATACAATTCACGCCGGATTTATTGCCCGCAGATATTATCGGTACCATGATTTATAATCCGGCACAAGCTGCTTTTGCCGTAAAAAAAGGACCGATATTCGCCAATTTTATTTTAGCGGATGAAATTAATCGCGCACCGGCAAAAGTACAATCGGCATTGCTTGAAGCGATGCAAGAACGTCAAGTCACGATTGGCGATACGAGTTATAAACTTGATGAACCGTTTTTAGTTTTAGCGACACAAAATCCGATTGACCAAGAAGGTACTTATCCGTTACCGGAAGCACAATCCGATCGCTTTATGTTGAAAGTAAAAATTGATTATCCGACGAAAGAAGAAGAACGCGCCATTATCAGACAACAACTGCAATCGGAACCGGAAAAAGTAACACAAGTCGCCACCATTTCGGAAATTTTACAAGCGCGTGAAGTCGTGTCGCGTGTGTATATGGACGAAAAAATTGAGCAATATATTCTCGACATTGTTTTTGCCACGCGCAAACCTCAAGATGTAGGGTTGGTAAAACTTAAAAATTTAATTGAGTACGGAGCAAGTCCGCGAGCAAGTATCGCTTTGGCGAGTACGGCAAAATCGTTAGCATTTTTGCGCGGTCGCGGGTATGTTATTCCCGAAGATGTGCGTGCTTTGTGTAACGATGTCTTACGTCACCGCATCGGTTTAACTTATGAAGCAGAAGCGGAGAACGTTACGAGTGAAGAAATTATACAACAAATTCTGAATAAAGTTATTGTACCTTAAAACTAATTATGATGCGCGATGCAAAGTATTTATTAGCCTATCTTGGTCCTATCTCCGCTGTTGCCGGTTTATATTTCGGCGGCGTGTGGTCATTCGGATATGCTTATTTAGCTTTCGGTATTTTGCCTCTATTAGAATTGTTTTTACCGAAAAGTACCTATAATTTTCCGCAGGAGCAAGAAGACAATAGAACACACGCACGTTATTTCGATTTTTTGCTCTACGCTCATGTTCCAATCTTGTACGGTATTTTATTTTATGCCTTTTATAAATTTGCATTTACACCACTGACGCGGTTAGAAACGATAGGCTTGATTTTTAATTTGGGGGTAATGGTGGGCGCATTCGGTATTAATGTGGGACATGAACTCGGACACCGCAGCACACGCTACGAACAATTTTTTGCGAAAGCACTTTTGCTACCGGCACTTTACCAACATTTTTTCATTGAACATAATCTCGGTCATCATAAAAACGTAGGAACGGATGCCGATCCGGCTTCGGCGCGTTTGAATGAAAATCTGTATGCTTTTTGGTGGCGCTCTGTCAAAGACAGTTATGTAGGAGCCTTTCGCATCGAACTAGAACAATTGAAACGCAAAGGTTTTTCATTTTGGAGCGTGCACAATATGTTTTTGCGGTTTCAAATTTATCAGTTTTTGTATATAGCCTGTATTGGTTTTGTTTTCGGTTTGTCGGCTGTATGGTTGGCTATTGCTATTGCCGTTATCGGATTTTTATTATTAGAAACGGTAAACTACATCGAACATTATGGATTACGCCGACAAATTTTGCCCAACGGACGCTATGAAGCGATATTACCCAAACATTCTTGGAACAGCGACCATGCTCTTGGGCGCATTTTTTTATACGAACTCACCAGACATAGTGATCATCATTACAAAGCGAGTAGAAAATATCAAGTGTTACGGCATTTTGATGAAAGTCCGCAATTACCGTTTGGTTATCCGATGAGTTTGTTGATTGCGCTTGTGCCACCGATTTGGTTTGGGTTGATGAATAGGGCAATAGTTAATGAACAATGAACAATGAACAATCTTATTCCTATTGTTCATTGTTCATTATTCATTTTTAAACAGCCATATTAAGACTATGCGCAAGAATGCGGTCAACAATAAAACCGGTTGGCTCCATTAAAAAACGCGGGAGCGATTCTTTTGCTTTTTTCAAACCGTTGAACTCTTTACGTAAAGTTATATTGGTGCGCATGGCGTTTTTCATCGCTACAGCTTCACCGTCACAGACTTCGTTGTATAAAAGTTGAATTAAATCATCTGATGTAAAGAAATCATTCATAGGCAACTCAAGTGTTTGGGAATAAATTTTGAAAAAATAATTGTTAATGTGTCGAAAGAAATTTTGTAATTATTGTCTCCGCTTAATTACGCATACATAACTCAAATCAATATTTTTTTATTGTTTTTTTTCGAAAAATAATGCGGTTTTTGAAAAATTTAACTAAATTAGGGCATGAAAATAATGGTTAATGGTTAATAAAATAAAAATCTTTTTTGAAAATCTTTTTTGAAAATAAAAAACGCGTAAAGAAAAATAAATTTCTTTGCGCGTTTTTTTTAACCATTAACCATTAACCATTAACCATTAACCATTAACCATTAGAATATTTTTTTTATTTTCGCATAATCCACATAATAAATTAATTTCAAAGTAAAACTGTTCGTTTGCGGCGTTTTCGATAAAAGCGAAACATTATTAAAATAGCCTTCATTCACCGGTGCGCCGGTTCCGCTGTCGTATCGGCTTAAATTATTTTTCCAAACTAAATTTAAAAAACTGCCCGGCGCAAACTCCAACGTGTAAATCATATCAATATTAAAATAATTATTGTTGATATTTTGGTTCACCGTCCAATCACGCGGCGTGAGCGAACCGTTGTCGTTGAGTTTATAAAAAGAATTATAGACTAATTTTGACCAATAATGCCGCGCCACAAAAGTGAGATTTGATTTGGTATTGAATTTATAAATAAAACGCAACGTATTGTCTGCTGTTGTGCGATCTCTGCGACCGAAAATAATATCATTGATACCGTTGTCGGTGGCATATCCTTCTTGATTTTTTATTAAATCTATGTGCGATTGTGCACTGATACTCAAATGATTATTGACACGAAAACTCGGTGCGACGATAAATGTCCAAGCCGAAAAACCCGGAATATCTCTCCAACGCCGGCTGATATAAAAATAACTTTGCAAACGCTTGCGACTATCGGAATTGATATTAATACCGGTATTGGCGAAGGTGGGTGCTTCATAAATTTTTCCGTCGTAGCGCGGTTCAAAAATATCATATGTTTTTGTCGGCTGAATATACCAATAATTATTTATCGTCCATTGGTTTTTCAAACGCATAAAGAAACCCCAATTGATACCGTAATCTAAAAAGCGCGTCGGTTTAAATTCTACATCATGATTAAAATTAAGAAACCAATTCGATTGTAAAAAAGACTTTGTCGGCTGAAACGTTTGATAACTAACACCGGCGGAAGTATTGATATTATTATTGCCTTGAAAAATGCCCAGATCATTCGGATCCCATTTATCGGTTTGTAAGTTTTGTCCGACACTCCAATTCCAATTGCCGCTTACCTTCGATATACTCCAATTACCTGTATAACCCGAAGAAATTGTATCGGTTTCAAAAATTTGACTCGTTCTACCGCCGAAACTGTATTCATATCTGTTGGCAGTATCGCGCAAATTGAGTTGTGCCGCCGTGACGTTTGCTTTTCGCGCATCGCCTTCGCGCCAAGTATTGGCATTATTGATATAAAACGTAGAAGTTTTTCTGAAAGATTTACTGAACGCCACCATATTATAATTAATAAGTCCGGCAGTTTGAATACGGCGTTCACCTTTTGTTGCATCCGAAACACTTGTGTCTTTTACGATCGCGTACATCGGTGCGGCTACCGCGTTGAAAATACCGATACCCAAATTGCCATTGGTGCGACCGGAAATTTTTGAAGCATTATACAATTGCGTTTCACTCGGATTATCTGTAATTATTTCATTGTTTTTGAGTTGATTACTTACATCATAATAACCGGACGGTGTGCCGCCGACGCGACGCGAATAAAAAATATCACCTTTATTAAAAAGCTCGACACCTTCCGTAAAAAACGGACGGCGTTCATTGTATTTTACTTCAAACGGCGAAAGATTTAGAATTTTATTATCGGATTGCACTTGTCCGAAATTAGGAATCAATGTTGCGTCGAGCGTAAAACTTTCACTTAAACCATATTTCAAATCAAGTCCGCCACTGATGGAGCGTGAATTACTGAAAAGTGCTTCACCCGAAGCAGTTGTGCCATTCGGAACATGGGCATAAGTAGCGGCGATATAAGGTGAGAGAGACAAACGCAAGGGCGGTTTTATATTTTCTAATCCGTTAAGTTTCCCCCAACTAAGAATTTGATTGTCAAGTTTCGGGTCTTGCGGCGACCACCGATCTTTTTCGTTGAAACGTTTGATAAATCTTTTCAACTGAAAATTCCAATCTTGCGTTCCTTTTTTCGGAAAACGCAAAGCGGAATACGGAATACGCATCTCAACTACCCATCCATCGGGCATCATTTTTATCGAACTTTGCCAAACAGCATCCCAACTCGGATCATTATCATTGGTACAACCATCGCCGCAAGAAAATTTTCCGATTTTCATATCCGATTGAACACCGGCACCGGAAACAATAAATTGGAAACCGTTTTGATTATCTTGAAAACAATCGAAACTGACACCAAACCAATCTGCGTTCACGTTTTGATCTAAATCATCGCGTTGCGCAAGTTCTTTGCTAATCGAATCCGGCGCATCGTATAAATAAGCACCGATATAAACGGCATCGTCATCATACAAAACGCGCGCTTCTGTGGAGTGTGATGATTTGGAAAATGGTTTCGGTTCAAGTTGAATAAAATCGGTAGCAATCGGTGCATTTTTCCATGCTTCGTCATCTAAAACGCCGTCAATGTGTGGGGCTTTTGTAATGCGTGTCGCTCTTAATTCTTTTTTTGCGTGGAAAGCATCAAGTGTTTGTGCTTGTAAATTACTACTTGAAAAGAAAATAAAAAACAATAAAAAAAGTGCGGGTGATTTTGTCGAATGTATCATTACTGAGTTTGAATTGAGTTTTGCTGTATTATTTTGTAGGGACAGATCGCGACCTGTCCCTACAAAATAATACAGCAAAATTGACAACAAATTTAATTGGAGGTTGCATCTATTCGACCGGAGAAGAAAAAAATCGGATGAAAATAATTTTTAACTTTTTAGAATTTTCTCAAAACAAACACTGTTATCTACATTTTCATACTGTCCGTAATTCGGAATGATTTCATAGCCTGATTTTTTATAAAGCGCAATTGCGTCGGGTTGCCTTACACCGGTTTCTAAAATACATTTGTCGAAAGAAAGTTCTTGCGCCCAAATTTCTAATTCATTTAAAATTTTTAAAGCAATACCTTGTCCGCGCATTTCGGGTGCGACATACATCCTTTTTACTTCTGCTGTTTTCGCTTCATATTGTTTTATTGCACCGCAGCCGATAGGGTTTTCGTTTTCGTAAACCACAATAACTTGCTTGATATGTATTATCTTATTGAATTGATTATAAAAATCATGTTCAGCACCATCTGTTATTGCCAAATGTGCATCTAAAAGTTTTACAAGTGCTTTGAAATCTTCGTTATTGGAATTTGTTTTTAAAAACATCATTGATAAAATGTTAGTCGGTTAGTATATTAGTTGGTTGTCAATTATTCAAAATATTATGAGCAGCGACTAACCGACTAATCGACTAATAAATCAACCAATTACACGCATTGCTTCCCGTGCTTTATAAGAAATAATTGCCGATGCGCCGGCGCGTTTAAAGGCTGTCCAAATTTCTAAATGACCTAAATCGGCATCAATTAAATTATTTTTTGCTAAAAGTTCGATTGCCGCATATTCGCCGCTAACGTGATAAACAGCAATCGGTGCGGTTGTTTGTTGGCGCAATTTTGTTAGAATATCTAAATAAGGCAACGCCGGTTTCACCATTAAAATATCTGCACCTTCTTTTAAATCGCGCAGAGAAGATGTAATAGCATCGCCGCCGTTTCTAAAATCCATTTGATAGGTTTTCCGATTCGTAATTTTCAAATCTTTTGCCGGCGAAGATTTACACACATCTCTGAACGGTCCGTAAAAATTAGATGCAAATTTTGCGGAGTAGCTCATAATGGCGACATCAGATAAATTATTTTCGTTGAGCTTTTCTCGAATGGCGCGCACGCGACTATCCATCATATCGCTCGGTGCGATGCAATCCGCACCGGCTTCTGCTAAGAGCAGTGCGTATTGCGCTAAGATTTGCACAGTTTCGTTGTTTAAAACTTTATCTTGATTGCGATTGAGTACGCCGCAATGCCCGTGCGAAGTATAACTGCACAAACACAAATCAGTCGCAATCCAAATATCGTTACCAAAATTTTCTTTGAGTGTTTCGATGCAACGCACGGCAAAATCGAAACTAAAAGTTGTATCAAAGCGGTCTTTCGGTACCGGAAAGAATAAAAATTTTGATACGCCCGCCTTCAAATCTAATTCAGTTTGTCGTAACGCAGATTCAATGGTTTCGCTGAAAACATTAGTCATTGTCGGCGAACCGGAACGTTCCGATAATGTTTCATCAACAAATATTGGTTGTATAAATTCTTTGACGTGCAGTGTGACTTCACTCGCCAAATCGCGGATATGTTCGTTGGCGCGTAATCTTCTTTGATTGATATAGAAAGACATATTCGATTTTGGATTTTAGATTTTGGATTTTGGATTTTGGATTTTGGACTCAATGACAAAAGACTTACTTTTCTATCGTCAGTAATTACAAAAATCAGTAAGTCTAAAATTCCTAATTCTTAACAGCGGAAGGCTGAGTGCTGAGATATGAAGGTTGAAAATCAATTTTCCACCCCATATTTTCTGCAAGCGTACGCAAGGCATCGAAGTTTTTAATGCCTTGTTCGTTTACCGTTTTCATTAAAGTGCTGCCGAGTGCGATGGTACGAATGGTGTCCATTGCTTTTTTATTCAAGCGCGTATAATCTTCGTTTGAAAATTGATTGAACACCCCGTTATTGATGTCGTAATAACTGATGTCCGGTTCAATGGAAATGATACTCGGTTCCGGAATACCGGAAATATGAATCGTTTTCGAAGCTTCATCGTTTTCTACTTTCATACCCGATAAATCGTATCCTGCCGAAACTTTTGCCTTTACTTTGATGATAATTTTTTTCGTCGAATTGAAAAAATAGTACGACTTCGTATTCTCTTCGCTGTACACCTCGGAAAAATAACCTTCAGTGTTCACCAATTTTGTCACCGTTTTTATCTGATTAAGTAACACTTGAGCATCCGTTTTTGTTTTCTCGGTCGGTCGTTCATACCACCACTTAGAAACAAAAATGCCCAGCAGCAAAGCAGCGATAAAGGCGAGAAGGATAAATAGGTTTTTTAACATAAAGTCAATTTGGTCAGTTGGTCAAGTTAGCCGGTTGGTCTTAGACTAACCAACTAACCAACTAAATTATATCGTCGAGTGCATTTTGAAGTTCACTGTAAGCGTGTTTATCATTTTCTTTTTTCGCGACAGCCATTCCGGCTTCGTAAGTACCGATAGCTTTTTCGTGCAAATTTAATTTTTCGTACAATTTTCCAAGATGATAATACGTGCCGACATAATTCGAATGTAAGGTTTCTAATCGCGTATAATAATGCAAGGCTTGCACTGTATCGGACATTTTTTCATATTCTTTCGCCAAAGCGAACAAAAGAAAAGCATCGTCAGGTGATTCTTCTAAAAAAGTTTTGAGTTGTTGTAAGCGAGACATGTTTAATTACAAATTACAAATTGAGCATATAGTAAATTACGAATTGCAAAAGTAATTCGTAATTTATAATTTATAATTCGTAATTAAATAGCGTCTATTTTTTTTGCCAACGCGAAATCTTTGTCGGTAATACCGCCGGCATCATGCGTACTTAACCGAATGTTGACGGTATTATAAACATTCGACCATTCCGGATGATGATTTGCTTTTTCGGCATACATGGCAACACGTGTCATGAAAGCAAAGGCTTCGATGAAATCTTTGAATTGAAATTTTTTTTCGATGCCGTTGTTATTTACCGTCCAACCGGAAAGTATTTTTATTTTTTCGTTGACTTCTTCAATAGAGAGCATAATTAATAAATTAACAGTTGACAATTGACAGTTGGCAACGGAATGATAAAAAATAAGTAATCTTTTAATTGGTCGTTGTCAATTTTCAATTGTCAATTATCAATTATCAATTAAATTGTCGTTGTCAACTGTCAATTGTCAACTATCAATTAATTTAGGTTTTGCGGTGCTTTTTCTTCGCTGCCGGAAATAAAATATTATTCAGAATGAGACGATAGCCGGGCGAGTTCGGATGCAAACTCAAATCGGTTTCCGGGTCGCCGACAAAGTGGCGATAATCTTCGGGGTCGTGACCGCCATAAAAAGAAAAAAAGCCTTGACCGGCAACGCCATGTATATAACGCGCTTCACCATAAGGCTTATTTTCTCCCAGAATTAAAACATTCGATTTGATGAGATTTTTGTGAAAAGCTGTCGTTTGTCCCATAAAACCTTTAACTGTGCGCGTGTGATTTTGCGTGAGCATAGTGGGAATCGGATCCCATTTTGCGGAAAAATCGAACAAAGTAAAATAATCCGTTTCTGTACTCGTCGGTCTGCCAAATTGATTGTCAATCGTAGAAAATTCGTACTCCAACGGATTTGAAATAAGTTCAAAATTTTTAAACGCAAAAGTCTTAGAATAATCTAATTTTTGCTGCGCATTTGGGTCAGACGGGTCGCCATCGTACATATTGGCGCAAATATCAACGCCATCTGCAGCTAATGCAATATCGTAAGTATCTGTTGCCGAACACATTGCAAACATAAATCCGCCGCCGATAACAAATTCTTTAATAGTTTTAGCCACCGCCAATTTACATTGAGATACTTTTTTGAAACCCAGCGATTTCGATAATTCTTCCGACCGTCTTTGATTTTCGCGGTACCACGACTCATTGTGATAGGCATTGTAAAAACGTCCGTACTGTCCCGTAAAATCTTCGTGATGCAGATGCAGCCAATCGTATTTTGACAGCTTTCCTTCAACTACTTCGCGATCATAGACTTTATCAAACGGAATTTCGGCGTAGGTAAGTACCATCATAACGGCATCGTCCCAAGGTTGAACGCGTTTGCCTTTCATATCGAAGTCCGGTGTATAGACGGCAATTTTAGGTGCGGTTTCCAATTTAATATCATCCATGTTCACTTCCGGATTACCGATTTCGCGTTGGATACCGGCAAATTCCGCATCAGACATAACTTCATAAGTGACGTTACGCGTTTTACATTCTTTTTCAAATTCCGCTTTTTGGGGAATTGCAAAACTGCCGCCGCGATAATTGAGTAACCAATGCGCTTCCACGCCCTTTTGTATCACCCAATACGTAATGCCGTATGCTTTGAGATGTTCGCGTTGTTTCATATCCATCGGTATCAGCATCCATGAGGCGCGAGCGGTGGATAATGTGAAAAAGAATACAATATAGCTAAAAATTATTTTCTTCATTTGCTATCAAAATGTTTTAATGGACTTTCTGATGCCGGACTTACTGATAAGTGAATAATAAATAGTGAACAACGAAAAATAAATTTTCTGATTAATATTGTTCATTATACATTGTTCATTGTTAATTATTTATTACCTCATCAATGTCACATCACCTTTATACAAAATTTCTTCACCATCCACGAAACGGATAAGTGCGAAATAAACATAAACATCAGAACTTAACGGTTGACCGTTCCAAGTACCGTCCCAACCACGTTGATCAACGCCGAGCGGTAATTCTGTTCCGATGAATACCAACGCACCCCAACGATTAAAAATTTTCAATTCTTTTATCGAAACGCCGGCTTGATTGCCGTAAATGGTAAAAAAATCGTTCACGCCGTCGCTATTCGGAGAAAATGCGGTCGGAATAAAAATTGGACGATTATTTTTTACGCGTACTTCGACTTCATCTTTTGCCGTACAACCTGCGGAATCTTTTACGAAGACTTGATACGTTGTTGTCTTATATGGCGTAACTACTACGATTTGACAGGTGTTGCAATTGATACTCGAATCTTTAGGCAACCACGCATACTTTATTAAACGCGACGAAGGCACAACTGTTGCATGAAGAGTCGTAGAATATCCTAAAACGACATCAATATCGGCACCGGCACTGACTTGAATTTGTCCGGGTTGTCCGACTTCCATCACAACGGTATTTTTGCAACCGGTGGCATCGCGCACAACGACATTGTATTTTTGTCCGGGGATATTTAAAAATTCCGGATCCGTTTGAAAACGAAAACCGTCAATACTGTAACGATATGGCGGTGTGCCACCCATAGCGCGTACAACGAGTTCTCCGGTAGAATCGCCGTAACAATTTGTGGGTTTCGTACGCACGGTGTCTAATTGAATGGCAAGTGGTTCTGCAATCGTAAAATTTTTTATGGCTTCGCAACCGTTGCCGTCTCTCAGATAAGAAACATAATTACCCGCAGCCAAGTTTTGAACGGTATCGCCGATAGCACCATTGCTCCAACTGACTTTATATCCGCCGACACCACCGGACGGGTGTGCCACACTGCCGCCATCTTTTTTTCCGAAACAAGAAATGTTTATCGTATCAATATCAAGTTGTACAACGGGCGGTTGCACCAAATCGAAAGTAAAACTGCCCGTACATTTGCGCGAATCATAAACAGTTACATTATAGGTGCCTTCACCGATAGCCGTGAGAAAAGAATCGCGTGTAAGACCGTTACCGAAATCATAATTGTATGGACCTACGCCGTTGGAAGGTTTTAAAGAAATTTTTCCGTTTTTCTGACCAAAACACAACGGGTTTTGTGCGGCTTTCACTGCCGTATCTAATGCAATTGTGAATTTGCCTAAAATAAAAGTCACTGTATCTACGTATTGTTTCGATGAATCGGTTACTGCCACGCGGTATTTTCCGACGGCTAAATTGCTGAGTGAATCGCGTGTGGTATAGCCGGTGTTTTCCCAATTGTAATAAATCGGTGCTTTGCCGCACTTCGTTACTTTCAATCGTATCATACCGTCATTGCCTAAATCGCACGACGGCTTCCTGATCGTACTGTCGTATTGAAACGCTTTGACATAAACAGAATCGAGAATAGTGGTGACTTGACAATCGCGATCGGTTGTCACCGTCAATACCACCGCTTTCCATCCCGGTGATTTATAATACACATTGAACGGACCTTTACCATTAGTAG
>JAYTNA010000153.1:0-1276 GCA_043748865.1 Saprospiraceae bacterium | reverse complement strand
GGTGAATATCGAAGTTTGAGCATTTATTGCCTCCCCGCTCGCAATAGGTGTTCGTTCTTTGAAATAAAAAAACGCATTCGCTCGCAAAAGTCTTTAGAGCGAATACGTTTTTTGTAGGTGAAGATAGTGGGCTGGCAGGCGTATAAATCGAAAATCCAAAATCATTAAACTGCTACGCCAAAATCGCGTAAAGCACTATTGAGAGAAACTTTTTTGTCTGTACTCGGTTGGCGTTTGCCGATAATTAGAGCACAAGCGACGTTGTAATTGCCGGCGGGAAATTTTTTCTCGTAAGTACCCGGAATCACTACTGAACCCGAAGGTACACGCCCTTTAAGTATCAAAGGTTTTGCGCCGGTTACATCAATAATATGCGTTGATTGGGTTAATACAACATTAGCACCCAAAACTGCTTCGCGTTCGATATGCACACCTTCAACAACTATACAACGTGAACCGATGAAACAATCGTCTTCTATAATTGTAGGTGTTGCCTGTGGCGGTTCTAAAACGCCGCCAACACCGACACCGCCACTCAAGTGTACATTTTTTCCGATTTGCGCACACGAACCCACTGTTGCCCAAGTATCAACCATTGTTCCGGCACCGACATAAGCACCGATATTGACGTAGCTCGGCATCATAATTACACCCGGTTCTAGAAACGAACCGTAACGCGCAATCGCATGAGGCACGACACGCACACCTTGTTTAACAAAATCGCGTTTGAGCGGAATTTTATCGTGAAAAACAAAAGGACCAAACTCAATCGCTTCCATTTGTTGGATCGGAAAATATAAAATCACTGCTTTTTTTACCCAATCATTCGTCACCCAAATACCGGTTTCGTTCGGTTGAGCAACACGCAAAGTGCCGTTATCGAGTTGCGCGATAACGGCACGAATAGCATCTTGGGTTTCTTTTTCTTTTATCAATGCACGGTTTTCCCATGCCGCTTCTATAATAGTTTTAATCATTTTTAATGCTCTGCTTCATTAACTTCTTTTGCTTCTTCTAAGAATGCACCGACAGCTTGAACGGCACTTGCCATTCTTGGATAATCAATCGTGTAATGAATATACTTACCTTCGCGGTGCGTGTGAACCAATCCGGAAGCACGTAAAATTTTTAGATGCTGAGACGTGATGGACTGTTCTAATTTTAAAGTGTTATAAATTTTATTGACATTGATGGTTTTGTTTTTGTCAATAAATTCCAAAATTTTCATGCGGAGCGGATGCGCCATTGCACGTAAAACATCGGTAGAAAACTTGAG
>JAYTNA010000152.1:0-2626 GCA_043748865.1 Saprospiraceae bacterium | reverse complement strand
GGTGATTTCACTTCGTAACTAAAAATTAATTTTTTGTTGTCTTTAGCTTTCAAAATAAAATCCCAAGTGAGTTTACCTGTTTCTGTATTGAATTTGGCTTCGCTCTGTTCCAAGTAATCTATTTTAATACTCTGCTCTTTACTCACCGGCATTTGGTCTTCGACGACAAGGCGAATTGGTATCATTTTAGTGTTGCGCACAACAATTTCATAAGTACGGGTTTGGGTTTGATTGTCGCTAAAAATTTTATCTTTACATTTATCTTTTACTTTTATCCGCGTTACGACAATACTTTTATCGCGCCCCAGATTGAGTTGTAAAGTATCATTTGTATTTCTCGGATTGATAAAAGACTCACCTATATAAGAATTATCAAAATAAACACGCGCAGTGCCGGGAATTAAATTCATATCCTCCCAATCTGTCACACGCGCTATCAAAAAAGCATCCGGATCGAGTTTCGGCACAATCGAATAGGAATAAACAACCGGTATTATTTTGCTTTGAATCGTGACATTATGCGGTTTGTTATCCGATTCGATACTGTATTTCAGTTTGATTTCATATTCTATGCGCATCATGTTTTGCGTTACTTGTGTGTAATCTGTCACGCCATTTCTCTCATCCGATTTTACCGGCACTTCAGCTAAAGATTTATCTTCAGCATCGGCAGTTGCACTATTGCCGGTGGCATTATTATTTTGTTGGTTTTGAGCAACAGCGGGCTGTTTGTTTTTTTGAAGGTAAGCCCCGCCATAAACCATAGGTGTCATAAAATAGGCTAAATACTGCGGTGACAGAGACGGTTTACTGTTATCTTGATTCGGATTGCCGGTCGAAAGAGTTAATAATACGTCTTTCCAATCAATTCCGGTATTTTGAAAAACGGTGGCGCGGTGTTTCAATTCAATATTTTGAGATTCTTTTCAAGCACGCAAATCATAAGAAGCCGACCAACCGGCAGCATTGACAAAATAAGTCAAAGTCATTTCACAAACTATCGAGCGTTCAGACATCACCGTTACAATCACTTGCGGCACCGGTTTTGTCGGCTGATTGTTTAAAGGTGCTCCTAAACCTGTAATTAAAGTGTCCAATGTAACTATGCGTTGATTGAGGTGATTGCGCAAACGCAATTCTTTAGTGGCTTCTTTTTCAAGTTTTAACAATTCTGCATCAATATCATTTTGCCTTTTTCTTAAAAAATCAATGCTTTGCATAAAAAGCGGTAACGAATCTTTTTGCAAATCACCGCGCATCATACGATTGTTAATTAAAACAGTGCGTTCGGTTTGAAGTGTTTGCGTTCGATTTTGAATATCTTTTTTGACAAATCCCAACTCCTCAAGCGAATCTTGCGCCGCTTGTTTTTGCATTTGCCAAGCCACTACTTTCGGATCGTCCGGTTTTGTATCTGTTTTAGTTTTTTCAGCGTATTTCAACCGATATTGAACGTCCATAATCACCAAATCATTTTTACCGGCTGCTTGCAACGAATTGGCTTGTAAATGCGGCGAAACGTTTTCAAAAATAATATTGGTAGTTCCGGCGTTGACGAATACAGATTCTGTAGATGTCATCAATGCACCTTGTTGAAAAACGGTAGCACGTTGCACCGTCGTTTTGATAATTTTATCGGGATTCGTTTGTGCATAAAATAGAACAGGAAAAAGGAAAAACAGCGCAACACCGGTTGCCAATAATTTTTTCATTGAATTAATATTTAAAAAAGTTAAAAGAGACGTTTTAATTCTAAATTTGTAGTCTACACTTATTAGATGGGGAAGTGTGAAAAATTCCATAAAAAAAATTATGGGCGATAGACAATGGACGATAGACTAGGGAAAAACAAACTGCTGTCCGTTATCCATTGTCTCTTGTCCATTGTCCATTGTCTATCGAAAAAATTATGTCTGAAAACCAATTGTTGGAATTGGCTGACAATGCCTTATTGCAAAACTATCGTGCAACTCATAACAAAGATTGTATAGGCATTTTATTTAAGCGGTATAAACATTTGGTTTGGGCAGTGTGTGTTAAATATTTGAAAAATGAGAGCGATACAGAGGATACGGTTATGGAAATTTTTGAAAAATTGCATCTTGATTTACAGAGAATGGAGATAGAAAATTTTAAGGGTTGGTTACATACTGTCACACGCAACCATTGTCTCGGAAAATTGCGAAAAGTCAGTGTCGTACTTGAATTTCCTGAAAATTTATCTGATAATATCAGTGTAGACACAGATAATTTTGAAATTGAAATAGACGACCGGGATGGGAAAGAATTATTATTTCAAAAATTAGAAACCACTATGGCAACTCTAAAACATGAGCAACGCCTTTGTTTGGATTTATTTTATTTGAAAGACAAATCGTACAAACAAATTTTGCTTGAAACGGATTTTTCGATGAATGAAATAAAAAGCCATATTCAAAACGGGAAAGTCAATTTGAAAAAGGTGATGGGTATCGGGTATTGGATATTAGGTTTTGGGCTATTAAATTGTTAAAATTATGAAAAAAAACGCCGATATAAATAAATGTTTAACGCAAGAGCAATTACTGAACTACGTGCAAGACAAATGCACGCCGGTTGAAGTAAAAGCTATTGACGCACATTTATC
>JAYTNA010000151.1:0-4778 GCA_043748865.1 Saprospiraceae bacterium | reverse complement strand
TCCGTAACGAAAGAGGCTGCTTTGTTTGTTTTGGAACCGGCAAAAAATCTTTGACGACCGAAAAAGTATTACATGAAAATTTTGCTTGACGAAAGTCTTTCGCAACAAAATATTCATACATCATTCAGCATTCATTATTAAACTTAAGTCGGAATACTTATAAAAAAAGTCGTGCCTTCGCCTTCTACCGAATCGAACCAAATAGTGCCGTTATATTTTTCGACGATATTTTTGCAAATCGTTAAGCCGATGCCTGTGCCGTCGAACAAACCTTTTTTATTAAGTTGTTGAAACAGGACAAAAATTTTGCCGCCAAATTCTTTTTTGATGCCGATACCGTTATCTTTTACGCTGAGTACAATATGGTGTTCGTGTTGTTTTCCGTGAACGGTAATTACAGGTTGAAGCGTTGTAAATTTTAAAGCATTGCCGATGAGATTTTGAAACAACTGCATCAAATGTAATTTATTCATACGCACACTCGGCATATCCGGATTGTATTCGATGACGGCATTTTTCAATTCAATGGCGTTGCGCAAATTCGCTTTCACATCTTCAATCACTTCTTCCGGACGCACGACTTCGGCACCGGCTTGGGTGGAGATAATTTGCGAAAGTTCCAATAAATCGGTGAGCAAATTGTACATGCGTTTTACGCCGGCGTTGATGAACTGCATATAATCTTTTGCGTCGGGCGGCAAATCTTTAGCATATTTCATTTGCAGCAAACCGATATAACTGCCGATACTGCGCAAAGGCTCTTTCAAATCGTGTGCGGCAACGTAAGCGAATTGCGTAAGTATTTCATTTGACTCTTCTAATTTTTTATTTTGGCGTTCAATTTCTTCATTTTTTATTTTTAAGGATTGATAATTTCTTCCACGCATTTGAATGATTAAACCCAAAAACAAAACCACGAGCATAAAAACAAAAGCACCGCTCACTAAAACAAATCTGTTTTCGCGCAGTTTGTAGGAACGAATATCATTTTCGCGTTTTTCGGCATCGTACTTTAATTCCATTTCCGCAATGTGACGCGATTTATCAATATTAAAAAGCGTATCACGCAATGAATTGGAAGCTGTCAGGTATTTAATGGCATTTCCATTGTCTTTTCTGTCAAAAGCAATAAGAAACAATTTATAATTGGCTTGTTGCGCGAAATCCTTAAATTCGTTTTTTTGTGCCAAACCCAGACACTTTAGATATTCTTGTTCTGCCGCCGGCGTTTTTCCTTGCAATTGATACATACTACCCAACTGAAAGTGAAACTCGACGCGATCATCGGCTGCAAAGTGCATTTCATTAATAGCACATTCTTTAAATTTGCGGGCGGCTTTGTCAAACTGTTTTTGTTCTCGATATAAGCCGGCTAATTTGAGTAAAATATGAGTAATTCGTATTTTTGAATTACCGGTTTGGTAAATCAGAAGCGCCGCTTCATATTTTTTTAAAGCATTGTCATAATCTTTTAAAGCACTTAAAATATCGCCATAATTAGCCAGCGTACTTGCTAATTTAAAATTTATTTCTTCATCTCGAAAATGGCTGCTGCTGTGTAATTGTGCCAGAGTGTATGATTTTTCTATGTGCGCACGTGCTTTATCGAAATATTGCGCTCTTAAATAAGCATCGGCTAAATCGTTATGAGAACTGACAATATCGTTTGTATCGTTATCTATAACCGAGTAATTCAAGGATTTTAAATAATTATCTATGGCTTTATCATATACATTACCTTCACGGTATAATCGTCCGAGACCGTGAAAGACTTCCGCTAATTCTTTTTTTTTTCCGCTTTTTTGTGCCATTTCTAAAAGTCTGTCGTAATAACCGTAGGAGGCACGATAATTTTTTGCTTTGCGGTTTGCTATTGCCAAATCATTCAGCACAAACTGTTGCATACTGTCAGGCATAGACTTTGCCAATTCGAATGTTTTTTCATAAGCTGTTACAGCTTCCGGATATAAACCATTGTCTTCATAAATAAATCCGATATCAATCAGTACATTAAATAGCGAATCTTTATTGTTTAACAATAATGCTTTCTCCAAGGCGATATCTGTGTAAATAAATGCAGTGGATATGTCCTTGAAAGAATAATCGTTGGCTTTAGACAAAATGTCAATGATGCAAATATTTTTACATTCGGTGCGAATTTTTGTTTTAGTTTCAATATTTGTTTTCAATGAATCCTGTTCATTGATATCAATAGCCCAAACACTTTCCGAATTTATTAGAAGGAAAGCCGGCAGTATAAACCAATTAAAAGTATGTTTTGCTAAAATGCGAAATATTGTATTCACTTTAAATCAATCGTTACGATTTTGTCTTACGAACGTGAAATAAATAAAGAAACCGGAAACCGGTAAAAATGCCGCTTTCCGGTTCTCTCTTTTCAAAAAAAATTAAGTAAAGTATTACACAAAGAGAAAGCACTAAAATAAGTGCTCTTTCTCGTTTGTATTTGATAAAGATGCAACACCCGAACCGGGTCTATGATGACGTTTATCGTCCCAATTTTTGCCTCCTTTAATTTGATTTAATTGCTCTTCATCAAGTGGCAGCAAATCTAACTCTTGAATAGATTTAATATTTTTTTCCATTTTAATTGTATGTTAAATAAGTGACAAAAAATGTACCGGTTAAATATGTTTGACAAGTTCATTCATCAACCGAATTACGCTACTCGTAGAAACACCGCCACCCGGACGCGGATGACGTTTGTCGTCATTGACGGAATTTTCCCCGCCACCTTTTACTATTATCATTTGTTCGTTAGAAAGTTGTATCATTTTTAGAAATTTAAAATTGTGAGTAATAATTGTAAGTAAATAATTTAAAAAGAATTATGAGTCAATTTAAGATAGTTCACTTTTTTGTAGGATCACTGGTAGTTGTTGTCGTTGTTCCGCCTCCCGGACGCGGATGACGTTTATCATCTGCCGTAGTTCCGCCTTTAATTTGCATCTGTTGCGTTTCGCTCATCGGAATGATATTCAGGTCGGAAATGCTTTGAGAATTTTCTTTCATTAGATTTTGTTTTAAAAGTGATAAAAATTAAATAATTAGTTTGAGATAGCTCTTCAATTTTAAAATCAAGAAGTAGAAACGCCGCCGCCCGGACGTGGTTTGCGCTTATCATCTGCCGGAGCTGCCGCTAATATGTCTAAAGTAACTGCCGGTGCGGTAGTATTAAGTAAATCGGTTGTACTTGTGATGACTAAAATACCGCCTCTAATGCAATTCATTTCTTCATAAGTTAATTGTACCATTGTTAAAGAATTTTAATTGTGTAAAAATTTATTCTAACTGATTTAATTATCAATTATGTTTCAATATTACAAACTTAAACAAAAATGTCACGAACGAAATTCAATCCGTTCGTGACATTAAGAATTCAGAATTGAGAATTCAGAATTGAGAATTAAAAACTATAACGGGTTGATTACTAACTACTAATTTTCAATTCTTAATTCTTAATTCTTAATTCTTAATTAAAATTTGTATCGCGTTATTGCAAATAAAGTTTACTTAATAGTAGTAGCGTTGATATTATTATTTTTTCAGTTTCCGAATGGCTTTATTTACTTTCTCAAAAGCAAAACCGTTGATGATGGTTTGCATTTTATTTTTTATTTCCGGTAAACATAAATTACCGATACTGCCTTCGTGTGTGTGATTGATATGGATTGATGGCGTAAACGTTTCATTTTCAACTTGTTCGCCAATTTTTTTATAAGCATCTCGGAAAGGAACGCCTTGAATCACGAGTGCATTTACGGCTTCTACGGTGAATAAATATTTATATTTTTCGTCCGATAAAATATTTTCGCGCACTTCGACAGCCTTTATCGTAAAACTCAACATTTCAACACTTTCTTTTAAATCTGTGAGAGCGGGAAAAATAATTTCTTTCAATAATTGATAATCGCGGTGATAACCGGAAGGCATATTCGTCGTTACAGCCGATACTTGTGCCGGTAAATTTTGTAAACGGTTGCACTTAGCGCGAATAAGTTCAAATACATCCGGATTTTTTTTGTGTGGCATAATGCTCGAACCTGTCGTGAGTTCGGAAGGCAACCTAATAAAATCAAAATTTTGGTTGAGATAAATGCAGGCATCCATCGCCAATTTTGCCAAAGTATGTCCGAACCCCGCCATTGCAAATGCTAAAAAATGTTCCGTTTTACCGCGTCCCATTTGTGCATGAACGACATTGTAATTCAAATCGGCAAAACCGAGCAGTTCTGTCGTGCGTTTTCTATTGATAGGCAAACTTGAACCGTAACCCGCCGCAGAACCCAACGGATTTTGATTCACAATTTTATATACAGCTTGCAACAATTGCATATCATCGCACAAAGTTTCGGCATAAGCACCGAACCATAAACCGAAACTTGACGGCATCGCCACTTGCCAATGTGTGTAGCCGGGCAGTAAAACATTTTTATATTGCTCCGACTTCGCCATTAAAGTTTCAAATAATTCGAAAACGATGTTTACCAATAGTTCAATTTCGCTTCTGAAAAACAATTTTAAATCCACTAAGACTTGATCGTTTCTGCTGCGTGCCGCATGAATCCGTTTGCCCACTTCACCTAGATCGCGCGTGAGTTGCAGTTCTACTTGCGAGTGAACGTCTTCAACGTGTTCTTCTATCGTAAACTTTCCGGTTTCAACACCTTTCAATATTTTTTTCAATCCGCGTTGGAGCACATCAAATTCATCGCTTTGCAGCAGTCCGACTTCATACAACATAGTAGTGTGTGCCA
>JAYTNA010000150.1:0-4221 GCA_043748865.1 Saprospiraceae bacterium | reverse complement strand
TGTGTCCGACTCCTGCAGCCGCGAGATACATCAAAATCGGACAACCCAAACCGCCCGCACCGACAACAAGCACCCGCGCATCTTTTAATTTTTCTTGCGCCGCAATACCGAAATTCGGAAGAACAAAATGTCGAGCGTAACGGGATAGTTCTTGTTTTGTGAATACCATTTTTTAGTTTGAACTATGATTTATAAAATTTTCAAGATAGACAAGATAAAGATACTATCTGTAAAACTTGAAATTTTGTAAATCATGGTTTTCAAAATTATCAAAATAAAATGCCATCTTGTCTATCTTGAAAATTTTGTAAATCATGGTTTTCAAGATACTCAAAATAAAAATGTTATCACATAAATCATGTAAATCACCGTTTCATTTCTTCAACCCAATTTCCCTCAATCTTTCATCTAAATAAGCACCGGCAGTTATCGGCGGATAATGCGGCGGATTTTCCGGTGTCACCATCGAAGGCAAGCACGTCAAATCCATATTGCTTACAGGATGCAAGAAAAACGGAATAGACAAACGCGGATTGTGCCATTCTTCACGCGACGGATTGACAACGCGGTGCGTCGTTGATTTTAAGTAATTGTTTGTCAAACGTTGCAACATATCGCCGACATTTATCACGATTTCATCTTTTTCCGGTACGACATCGCGCCAAATATTTTCTTTCGTCAGCAATTGCAAACCGCCGGCAGATGCTCCGACTAACAGCGTAATTAAATTTATATCTTCATGTTGTTCGGCGCGAATAGCGGACGCCGGATCAGATTTTATCGGCGGATAATAAATGGCGCGTAAAATACTGTTGCCACGCTTGATTTTTTCGTCAAAAAAATTTTCTCCGAGATTTAAGTGCAGTGCAATGGCGCGTAGCAAATGCGCGCCGGTGGTTTCAAACGCGCGATACAATTCAAAACCCAATTTAGAAAATTGCGGTTGTTCGGGTACGACAACATTGTCCGGATATTTCGATTTTTCTGCGTCGCCGTCCGGCACTTGTTGTCCGATTTGAAAAAATTCTTTTAAGTCTGCCACTTTAGAATGTTTTGCGTGTTCGGTGCCGAAACTCGTATAGCCGCGTTGTCCGGAAAGTTCCGGGCGTTTGGCTTGGAGTTTAATGTTTTCGGGCAGCAAAAAAAATTTATGCGCTTCGGTGTAAAAATCGGTAATCAATTCTTTTTTGATAGCGTGATTGACGATGCCGACAAATCCGACATCGTGAAAGGCAGCACCTATGTTTTTCACAAACTCATTGCGCGACTGCGTCGAACTTTCCGTGAATTCTGCTAAATCTAATATTGGAATTGCTCTTTTCATTTTGTTGATTTGTTTAAAATTTATTCGATAGCAAAATCTTGAATCTCGGCACGACGAACTTTTTTGTTTGTTAATCTCTTGAATTATCTTCAAAGTTTACCCAAATCCGGTATAAATCGTCAGTTGTTAATCCTTTCTCGAAACCTTGTTTATTAATCCCTGTCAAAAGTTTTTTATCACCTGTCCACAAATGTGCGTCGAGATAACCGGACAAAGCGACGAAAGCAATATCATCTATATCCACTTCACGAACAAATTGTAAGGAAGTATGCCAAAAAGCATAAGGGATTTGTTCTTCCGAAATGAAAGTGAGGCACTCGAATAATTCTTCGCGTATTAAATCAAATCCGGCATCCGATAAATTTGTTATGGAAAGAAGTTTAGTTTTATGCTTTTTTATTTCTTCTTTCATTAAACTTGGTGCGTAAAACGTGAAATTTTTTCCGCCCAAAATCAACAACTTGCCAATTTTGCCGGTTCTATTTAAAATAGCACTTATTACCACATTTGTATCAACGACTATTTTCATGGTTTTAAAAAGCGGTGTTGATTTTCTGCCCACCAATTTTTATTGATTTCAGATGCCAAGCGATCAATATCTCCTTGTTTTACTTGAGTTGCAGGTTCTATTTCTCGATACCTAATATACTTAAGTATAGATTCGAGGTCGCTCCAATCAATATTATTGGGCAGTCGAATAATTATTTCTTTTTCTGTTCTTTCTAAAACCATAAGATGAAATTTTATACAAATTTAAGCATTACAATTTAGAATTGAAATTTATTTTTTTTACCCTATTGTCTGAACTATGATTTTTGTGATTTTTTTTTGATTGCTGTGATTTTTGCAGATACTCAAAGTGATAACTTTTTTGGGACGGATAGATCAACTGCACATCAATTAAAATCATAAGTAAGACGATGAATTAAAATCATAATTATCAAAAAAATCACAAAAATCATAGCTCAGACAACATACACAAGACGCGAAGCATCGCGTCTCTACAATTTCAAAAATTTTGAATCCTAATTTTATCAATTCCGGTAATTCTTTAATTCCGTAAATTTAGGTCAGATTTATTATTCGAAAGTTTCGAATTTCACTTCAAACAAGTTTATAACCACATTTGCAATCAACGGGTGCATTTTATACACTGGTTTTTCATCAATGCGCCCAGATTCTAACCAACCGCGTTCAACTAATATATCCAAGTTATTGCAAACATCTATTTCTATACTGGGATAATTCACACACCTTTCCATAAGATACTCATTAAAAAAGCCGAGGGAAGTCACCGCCGCAATTTTTAAAATTTCTTTTGCCGGATCGGAAATATCGGCGATGTTTTCAAAAATTAACCATATATAGTTTTCAACCGTTGCGCGTTTGGCATTTATCCCAAGACTGTCGCCGTGTTTGCCGGTTTCAACTTTGCGTTTATTTAAAATTGTATCGTGAATAAATTTTTCCGAAATAATTTTTTGCAGCGTGTCAAAAGAAATACCGGAAGCATGTGCAGATTTCGCCACCAATTCAATCAGCAATGTGTGATAAAACAATTGCGCTAAAAGATTTTTTATATCATCGTCGGATGCTTGAATGTATTTAGCAATATTTTTAAATAATTTCACAGCCTCATCGGACGGCAAATGTTCAATCAGCACGATTGTCCAATCTTGCAGTTGAGTGCGCGAAGTGATGAGATACCGACAATGCGCCGAATCAAAAAGCGATTTGTGTTGCAGCAAATCACCCAAATCATTTGCATTATCCAACACAACCAAAGTACTTTCCAAACAATTGAGTTTTTGCAACACGAATTTAAAAGCGGTATCGGATTGTTTGCCTTCAATCAATTTCTTTACATCTTCTTCGATGTGCAACGATTTCAGTAAATTAAAATCATTTGTAAATGCCGAAACTAAATCTGAAGGCACGGTCAACCACGCGATGTGTTTATAATTTCTACCGTACTCGACAACATATTTTGTCGCCACCGAAGTTTTTCCGATACCGCCGATGCCGTTGACCAAAACCGTCGGTTTGTTTTCCGCCAAATATTTTGAAATCAATTCCAATTCCGGTGCGCGTCCGATAATATGTTCGGCATTAACGGGAATATTATTTGTGAGCAAACGCGGAATTGTTACGGTTTGTCCTTGAAAATAATTGTTGTAGGTCGTGTTATTGTCACCAATGCGCCCATCGCCTCCGATATGTACATTGCTTTTAAGAATAGCATTTTTATTTTTCGGTGCGTCCATAGCCTGAATAATAAAGGATTTGCAAACGCACAAAAATAAATAAAGTTTTTAATAATTTATTTGTAGTCTTCCAAAAAACGTAGAATAATTTCTCGCAAAGACCCTAAGTCGCTAAGGTTTTTATTTTTTTTGGCGACTTAGCGGCTTTGCGGGAAATTATTCTACTTTTTTGTCAAAGGTTTTCGCAAAGAACCCAAAGCACGATTAATTTCTAAAAGTTTTAGAATCCTTTGAACTGTAATGATAAGCAATAACCATTTTTACTGTATCTTCGCACGCCGAAATCAACAATTCGGGAATTTTGTACGAAAAATGGATTTACGCGCACAAATAAATACGGACACATTACCGAAACACGTCGCTATTATCATGGATGGTAATGGTCGGTGGGCGAAATCGCAGGGAAAAAATCGCGTGTGGGGACATCATGAAGGCGTAAAAACGGTGCGAGAAATTACGGAAACTGCGGCAGAGTTGGGTGTGAAATATTTAACGCTCTATACTTTCTCAACTGAAAATTGGCAACGTCCTGCGTTTGAAGTGAACGCTTTAATGACGCTTTTAGTGGATACCGTTCGTGCGGAAGTAGAAACATTGATGCGCAACAATATTCGTTTACAAGCTATCGGCGAG
>JAYTNA010000149.1:0-4971 GCA_043748865.1 Saprospiraceae bacterium | reverse complement strand
TTTTAGATTTTTTTTTATTATTTCAAAAACCTAAACAAGTTTTTACATTCATTGTTATTTGGTTTTGGTGTTGTAATTTCGCGCATCAATTTTGGTTAATGGTTGATGGTTGATGGTTGATGGTTATTTTTTAACTTCCAACCATCAACCATCAATCATTAACCATCAACCAAAATATTATGTCTCAACATCCGGATATTTTTCAAAGCAGACACATCGGACCGAATGCCGAAACAACGGCAGAAATGCTGGCAACTATCGGCGTAAAAAATTTAGAAACTTTAATCGCGCAAACGATACCTCAAAATATTCGTCTGAAAAACGGCTTAAACGAAATTACACCGCTTTCCGAATTTGAATACTTGCGCGATTTGAAAAAAACGGCGCAATTGAATAAAGTTTTCAGAAATAATATCGGCATGGGGTATTACCGAACGATTACGCCGTCGGTGATTTTGCGCAATGTTTTTCAAAATCCGGGTTGGTACACGCAATACACACCATATCAAGCAGAAATTGCACAAGGACGTTTGGAAGCGATTTTGAATTTTCAAACTTTGGTCAGCGACATGACGGGTTTGCCGATTGCGAATGCTTCGTTGTTAGATGAAGGAACAGCAGCGGCAGAGGCGATGAATATGTTTTATCATGAAAAAAATAAACGCGCAGTTACTGCTTCTGAATTTTTTGTAGATAAAAATGTTTCGCCGGCTACTATTGATGTCATCATTACTCGCGCTACACCATTAAATATATCTGTCGTTGTAGGTGATTGGAAAACTTTCATACCTTCAGAAAAAACTTTCGGTGTTTTGCTACAATATCCTAATGTGCAAGGCAATGTCGAAGATTATCGTGCTTTTGCAAAAACGTGTAACGAAAAGAAAATTTATATCACTGTTGCCACCGATTTAATGGCACTCGCGCTTTTATCGCCACCGGGCGAATGGGGTGCGGATTGTGCTGTCGGAAATTCGCAACGTTTCGGTGTTCCATTAGGTTTTGGTGGTCCGCACGCGGCTTTTTTTGCATGTAAAGAAGATTTTAAAAGACAAATTCCCGGTCGCATCATCGGCGTTTCTGTTGATGTACACAATAATCGCGCTCTACGTATGGCGTTGCAAACACGCGAGCAACACATCAGAAGAGAAAAAGCGACATCCAATATTTGTACCGCACAAGCACTATTAGCTATCATGGCGAGTATGTACGCTGTTTATCACGGTCCAAAAGGTGTACGCGATATTGCTCGACACATTCACGACACAACGATTCATTTAAATAACGCGCTTACCAACTTAGGTTTTACAATTCTTAATAAAACTTTTTTTGATACTTTGACGCTTTCTTTTGATGATGCAACGCTTTTATCGAATATTAGAAAAGAAGCAGAGAAACAAAAAATTAATTTTTGGTACGGCATACCGGGGCAAATTACGATTGCGATTGACGAAACTACTTCCGATGCGGATTTGAAAGATATTATTGCTGTGTTTCAAAAGCTATCAGCCGACAGCCGGCAGCCGGCAGCTAATGGTCAACACCATTCAATTATTCCGCACGAATTAAAACGCACGTCTAACTATTTAACGCATCCGGTTTTTAATTCGTATCACACAGAATCGGATATGATGCGCTATATCAAACGATTGGAAAATAAAGATTTATCGTTGATGCACTCGATGATTTCTTTAGGTTCATGCACAATGAAGTTGAACGCTGCGTCAGAATTAATTCCGGTGAGTTGGGAAGAATTTGCGAATATTCATCCGTTTGCACCTGCTAATCAAACACGCGGCTATAAAAAAATATTAGATGATTTATCAAAATGGTTATGCGATATTACCGGTTTTACGGCGTGTTCATTCCAACCAAATTCCGGTGCGCAAGGTGAATACGCCGGCTTGTTAGTAATTCGCGCTTACCACGAATCCAGAAAAGATTTTCACAGAAACATTGCTTTAATACCTTCATCTGCACATGGAACAAATCCCGCATCGGCAGTAATGGCAGGAATGGAAGTTGTTGTCACGGCTTGCGACGAAAGAGGCAATATAGATATGGCGGATTTGTTGGAAAAAGCAGAGTTGCATAAAAATAATTTATCGTGTTTGATGGTGACGTATCCTTCAACACACGGCGTTTTTGAAACTTCTATCAAAGAAATTTGTAAACTCATTCATGACAGAGGTGGTAAAGTTTATATGGACGGTGCGAACATGAACGCGCAAGTCGGATTAACAAGTCCTGCTGAAATCGGTGCTGATGTTTGTCACTTAAATTTACATAAAACTTTTGCGATTCCGCACGGTGGCGGCGGACCGGGTATGGGACCGATTTGTTGTAACGATTCGCTTGCGCCATTTTTACCGCACCATATTTTTGCAAAAGTCGGCGGTAAAAAAGGAACGCATGCCGTATCGAGCGCGCCTTATGGTTCGGCGAGTATTTTACTCGTCAGTTACGGTTACATAAAAATGTTGGGTGCTAAAGGTGTGAAAGCGGCGACGGAATATGCAATTTTAAACGCGAACTATATAAAAACGCGTTTAGAAAAAGAATTCCCTGTGCTTTATACCGGTACTGAAGGACGTTGCGCGCACGAAATGATTATTGATTTGCGTCCATTCAAAGCTATTTGCAGCGCGGAAGATGTTGCCAAACGTTTGATGGATTATGGTTTTCACGCGCCGACTTTAAGTTTTCCGGTGGCAGGAACGATTATGATTGAACCAACGGAAAGTGAAAGTAAGCAAGAATTGGACAGGTTTTGCGATGCACTTTTAGAAATTAAAAAAGAAATTGACGAAATTGCTCGGGGCGAATATCCTTCCAATGATAATGTTTTATCAAATGCACCGCACACACTCGCCGTCGTTACAAACGATGCTTGGGATAAATCTTATTCGCGTGAAAAAGCAGCATTTCCGTTACCTTATTTGCGTCAAGGCTATAAATTTTGGGCATCGGTTGGTCGCGTGAACAATGCCGCCGGCGATAGAAATTTAATTTGTACTTGTCCGCCGATTGAGAGTTATATGAAATAGAAGTTATTTAGTTTTTAGATGTAAATAAATGGTTAGAAATGTATTTTTTAAAAATCATTTTTTTACTTTAATTTCGATTACCGGATTCGCTAAAGCGATATTTTCTTTTTCAAACGCTTTTTTAACGGCTTCCTGCATATAATGAAAAACTATATAATAATCATCGCTCTTGCACCAAGGGCGAACAGCAATTTCCATATCTCCGGCACCTAATTTATTTACCGCCACTTCAACCGGCACTGTTTTTAAAACTTGCGGACATTGTAAAGCCGTTTCTATAACGATTTTGCGTATGTGATCTACATCATTTCCGGCATCAACAGGTACTGTCATATCAATACGCACTTTCCCTTCTGCACTGATGTTGGTGATAATACCGCTTGTAACAATACCATTCGGAATAATAATTTTCCGATTGTCGGCAGTAACTAAAACTGTATTGAAAACTTCGATAGATTGCACGTGGCCAGTATTTTCACCAATTTTTACAAAATCTCCGACTTTATAAGGTCTGAAAATTAATAACATTACGCCGCTCGCAAAATGTGCCAAACTGCCAGATAATGCTGTACCGATTGCAAACACAAGCGCCGTTAAAATAGCAATAAATGAAGTAATCTCAACGCCGACCATTCCGGCAACACTCAAAATCAACATCCCTTTTAATCCGAGATTGACGAGCGAAAGAAAAAACGGACGAATGGTTGAATCAACGCCGCGTTTTTCAAGTGTCGTGCTTAGAATTTTTGTTACCGTATCAATTGCCCATGTGCCGATATAATATGTGGCAATCGCTAAAATTGCTTTAGGTGCGTACTGTACAACCATATTGAATATGGTGTTCAAATAATAATTTGCCTGATCCAAAATAGATTGTGGTTAGATTTAGAAAATTCGAAAGTTAATAATTAGGATGGATTCGAGCTTTAAAAAGTACTACTTTGATATTTACATGCTCATACTCGCGAAGCGAGAACATCGCGTTTTTAAAAGATTTTAATTTGAGTGACGCGATTTTCTTCACCTTTGCCGGCGAAAATTGCATCACTCCTTTGAAGTAGTTCTGACCGAAAGCCAATTAAGTATAGCTATTTAACGCTCGAATATAAACTCTAATTACTTAAAACTGCCATCACCCGTCATTCTCCAAAGTGAGTGAAAATGATAAATACCTTGATCGCGATTGGTGAACTCGATTATAAAATCAGGTGTTTGTAAGCGATAATAATGCAATTTTTCTACGTCGCTTGTACCTAACCACGAAAACCGCGTTTTATCGGGATTTTTATCAATCATGTTCAATATTTTTTTTAATCTGTTATCAGCAATTTCATCATTGAAATTTTCTACCCACGATTTAATTATTTTTTTTATTAAGTTTTGCTGCACTTTATTCATGTCTCTATAAGAAATCCCTGCCTTTAAATCAAAAGCAAATGAATTGTATTCGCCTGATTCCATTTTCCGTTTGCCGCGTTCCATGACAACATCCGCTTCGTGCGGCAATTCTTCCGCCGTTGCTTTTTTTTGCAATTCCGGTGAAAGCGAATGAAATAATTCTTTGCCGAGTTCATTTTCGTCTGCCATCACATATTTTCCAGCGTTTAAACCGGTTATAGTTTGAGCCGGATTTATTCCCGTAAAAAGCGGCGTGCAAGA
This sequence comes from Saprospiraceae bacterium, assembly GCA_043748865.1. Lineage (GTDB taxonomy): Bacteria > Bacteroidota > Bacteroidia > Chitinophagales > Saprospiraceae > JAAFJT01. Next base: position 265 of record JAYTNA010000149.1, on the reverse strand, counting down.
AATTACTTCACCAAGTTCAGAAAAACTTAAGTTAATTGAAATGTGATGTCCTTCAAATTTAAAAGCTTTCAGCTTTAAGCTGTCAGCTGTCAGCAATTTTTGCTGAAAATTGTTAGCTGAAGGCTGATAGCTGAACAAAGTTACAAAATAATTATTCGCGCCATACTTTCTTGCAAGCGGATTATTTGCAGTATTCATGCGTTGATGCAATTCTTCATCATACTGCATAATAAATAATACTTTTTGATAGCCTTGTTGACTCAAA
>JAYTNA010000148.1:0-3418 GCA_043748865.1 Saprospiraceae bacterium | reverse complement strand
ACTTCGATAGTTGTTCCGAGAGCCGCATCCGCAAAATTCAAGAAAGCTTCAAACAGAATGTTCATACCCTCGCGGTGAAAATGTTCGTGCGGAATTTCTTCAATACTGATAATTAAATCGCCGGGCATTCCGCCTTTCGGTGCAGCATTACCTTTTCCACTCATTTGCAATTGCATACCGTCACTCACGCCGGCAGGAATGTTTATCTCGATCATTTCTTCGCCGGATACAGTGCCTTCACCTCTGCACGTCGAGCAACTCGCCGTTACCATGCGTCCGGAACCTTTACAAGTCGTACATGGTGCAGTCGTTTGCATCTGTCCGAGAAAAGTATTGCGCACTTGACGAATATATCCGGAGCCTTTGCAAGTTGTACAAATAGACACCGAGTTAGCATCTTTTGCACCCGAACCGTGACACGTATTGCAAGCCAATTGTTTTCTGACTTTTATTTTTTTTGTAACACCTGTACCAATTTCTTCTAACGTCAATTTCACGCGAATACGCAAATTTGTACCACGCGCCACGCCGCCGCCTTGTCTGCCTTGACCGCCGCCACCGAAAAAACTATCACCGAAAATATCTTGAAACGCGCCAAAAATATCATCCACATTATTAAACCCGCCTTGCGGACCGCCGCCCATACTGCCGTCAACAGCAGCATGACCGTATCGGTCGTACTTCGCGCGTTTATCCGGATTGTTTAATACGTCGTAGGCTTCTGCCGCTTCTTTAAATTTTTCTTCGGAAGTTTTATCACCCGGATTTTTATCCGGATGGTATTGCATCGCTAATTTTCTGTAAGCCGTTTTTAAACTTGCTTCATCTGCCGTTTTTGAAACGCCTAAAACTTCATAATAATCTTTCTTTGCCATCATGTTATTTTTGGGTTATCGGTAATTGGTGCTTGGTAATTGGTCATAAAAAACCAATAAACTAATAACCCATAACCTATAACCAATTTTTTATTTTCCTACCACTACCTTCGCATGGCGAATAATTTTATCGCCGAGTAGATAACCTTTTTCAACGGTATCAACGATTTTACCGACAAGTTCTTCACCGGCAGGAACTTCTGTAATTGCTTCGTGTTCGTCGGGACTAAATGCGCTGCCTTTCGGCGATTCCATTTCTATCAATCCTTTATTTTTAAGTGCCGAAGATAATTTCAAATAAATTAAATTCATGCCTTCACTTAATGGCGCAAGTTTTGATGCTCTGTCAAAATCGTCGAGAACGGGCAAAATTCCTGTCATTGTGTCACGCGCAGCTGTCTGAATAATTTCTATTTTTTCGCGTTGTGTGCGTTTGCGAAAATTATCAAACTCTGCTTGTTGATACAATATTTTATTTTTCAACTCTTGAACTTGCGTTTTTAATCCCTCTATTTCCGAATTTGATTCAATTTCACTTTCCGATACCGCTTCAATATTTTCGGAGGTCGGTATTTCTTCCGGATGAATTAAATCATCTTGGCTCAATGCTTCATTATCTGTCATAATATTCTTTCTTAGATATTTCAGTATTTTATTCACAATACTAATGCTTTACAAAATCTTTGCCGGCGGTCATTTAACGACATTTTGACAGTTTTGATTTTCGGGTTAACTTATTTTTAAGGAAATATCACCGATAAAACCTGAACAACTTGGCGGCTTTACACGAAATAAATACATTTGCAAAAAATTAAAATTAGAACAAAATGAAAAAAACAACAACGGTAAAAATTATTAATCAATCCGATAATCCTTTACCGAATTATGAAACAACCGGTTCTGCCGGCATGGATATTCGCACCAATATTGAATCGCCGGTGATATTGAAACCATTAGAACGTTTTATGTTTCCGACAGGTTTATTTATCGAATTGCCGGAAGGTTTCGAAGCACAAATGCGTCCGAGAAGCGGTCTTGCAGCGAAACGCGGATTAACGTGTTTAAATTCGCCGGGAACGATTGATTCTGATTATCGCGGCGAAATGAAAGTAATTTTGGTAAATTTATCGAACGACACGCAAACAATCGAACCCGGTGAACGTATCGCGCAATTAGTCATCGCTAAATACGAGCGCGTTGATTGGATGCAAGTGGAAGTATTGTCCGATACAAAACGCGGTGCCGGCGGATTTGGTAGCACGGGCGTAAAATAAAGTTTTTTTAATACTTTTGCGTGAACAAATTTCGAGTTTTCGAGTTGCTCTTTAAGACGAAGTGAATTCGGGAGTTCCGTTTCCGGTATTTATTATCCTATTGATGAAAAACTATTTTTCGCTCATAACATTCAGTCATACTATTTTCGCTTTGCCTTTCGCATTCGTCGGTTATTTTTTGGCAATGCAACAAACGCAAAGCGATTTCAAGCCGCTTATTTTTTTGTTTGTAGTTCTGTGTATGTTATTCGCAAGGAGTGCGGCGATGGCATTTAATCGGTATTTAGACAGAGACATTGATGCACAAAATCCGAGAACGGTGACGCGAGAAATTCCGGCGGGTATTATTTCGCCGCAACGCGCTTTGTTTTTTGTTATTTTGAATTGCTTTTTATTTATAGCATCTGCGACGTGTATCAATTCGATGTGTTTTTTATTGTCGCCGATTGCCTTACTCATTGTGCTGGGTTATAGTTTCACAAAACGATTCACTTATCTCTGTCATTTTGTTTTGGGTTTAGGTTTATCGCTCGCACCGATTGGCGCGTACATCGCTGTCACCGGACACTCTAATTCGACAGCGTGTGTTTATTCGGCAATCGTTTTATTGTGGGTTTCAGGTTTCGATATTATATATGCTTTGCAAGACGATGAATTTGATCGCCGGCACGATTTATTTTCTATTCCCGTGCGTTTTGGCAGAACCGGCGCGTTACAATTGTCGAACATACTGCATTTAATTTGTGCAGCGTTGATGATTTTCGTAACTTGGCATCTTTACAACGAACATTCTAATTTCTATTGGATTCATATTGTCGGTGCGTCTGTTTTTCTGGCTATGCTTTTCTATCAGCATACTTTAATTTCCGAAAATAATTTATCGAAAGTCAATCGCGCTTTTTTCACGACAAATGGCATTGCCAGTTTAATTTACGGGAGTTTGTTTGTGTTAGATTATTTTTGGTAGAGACGTTGCACTGCAACGTCTCGAATTATTCAAAATCGTAAATCCAAAATCGTAAATCTAAAATCGAATCATGGATAAAATAAAAATAATAAATGCCTTGCGTTCAGTCATAGATCCTGCAACAGGACAAGATGTGATTGGCAGAAAAATGATTGAAAATTTAGAAATTACCGGTAATAATGTGTCACTCACATTAATCTTGCCGTCGTTGAATATGTCCGGTAAAACGGATTTAATTTTTGCCGTTATCGAAGCTATCAAAAAAGTATATCCGGAAGCAGAAACGAACGTGCATAGCATGG
>JAYTNA010000147.1:0-1499 GCA_043748865.1 Saprospiraceae bacterium | reverse complement strand
CGCAGTCATTTGGTACACGGAAAAATGGCTATTATTTTGCCATGTCTCGGTAGAACAGATATTGATCATCAAATCTCCGGCGAACAATTTGTAACAACCGAAAACTCTATGGGTGTTGTACAAATGTCGCGCGGCGTTTTAGAACCTTTTGCGAAAACCATTAAAAGTGAAACAGCAATTATCTGCGAATTAGCGCATGCAACTATTGCTCATCGTTCAAAAATAGATTATTTGGCGATGCGTGAGAATTACGACAAAGTGCGTGATCTGATAGAAAAATCAATTGATGGTTTTAATAATTTTAATCAACAAGTGCGCCAACCTGCCGGTTTTTATTTACCAAATCCGCCGCGTGAACAACGTTTTTCTACCGATACCCGCAAAGCAAAATTTACGGTTAATGCAACTCCGAGTTGGAATTTGAAACCGGGTGAATACCTGATGATGACAATTCGCACACACGATCAATACAATACGACAATTTACGGCTTAAATGATCGCTATCGCGGTGTTTATAACGAGCGACGCGTTGTGTTGATGAATGAAAATGATATGGCTACGGCCGGATATAAATCCGGTACAGTTGTAGACTTATTTGGAGAATATACCGGTGTAAAACGTGCATCGCATAAATATATCGTTTTACCTTTCGATATTCCGCAAGGCTGTGTAGCAACTTATTTTCCGGAAGCGAATACACTCATTCCGATTGATTCTTTTGCAGATGAAAGCGGTACACCGACATCAAAATCTGTTGTAATTACGATGGGATTGCATGCTTGAAAAATTAGCCTGAATTTGTAAAATTAAAGAATTTATAAAATTTTTTTTTATGCAGTGAGTTCTTTAATTTTATAAATTCAGGCTAAAAAAATTATTAACAAATTGAGAATAAAACCCTAACTTTGTACGCAACGAAAAACAAACGTACAAAGAAATGAATACAAATATCAATGCAGTAACGCAGCGCTTCATAAAATGTCATAACAAATTGCGCGAAATGAAGGTGATTAAAAGCAGCCGTCAATTCGCCATCGAATTAGATTATTTACCGCAGAGTTTCAGTGAAATTTTGAAAGAACGTCGGGATGTGACGATTGAATTGTTGCGTAAAGCTATAGAATTGTACGGCATTGATGCAAATTATATTTTTACAGGTGAAGGAAAAATGTTTACAAAAGAATTTTCAACGAACGAAACAGTAAAAAAGTTATTACCCGAAACACCACTACACATTAAATACGTACCGATACATCTGCAAAAAAAGTTCTGTAATAATGATTTAGAAGCAGGGGTTTTCGACACTGAATTACCCACATTCAGTTTGCCGTCTATATGGCTCAATCACGAAAAATATTTGTGTTTTGATATGACCGATGATCAAATGCAGCCCACAGTTTTTCAAGATGACAGACTTATTTGTCATCACGTAGATTTAAAAAATCCCAAAGAAACGCTCACCGGCGGACATTTATACGCTTTTGTTTTGTCTGATGGCA
>JAYTNA010000146.1:0-2527 GCA_043748865.1 Saprospiraceae bacterium | reverse complement strand
GCTTCGATCCCTTAACACCATTAGAAGAGACGATGCAAACGCTGCACGATATTGTGCGGAGTGGCAAAGCATTGTATGTCGGTATTTCAAATTATACGGCAGAGGATTCAAAAAAAGCGATTGATATTTTGAAACGCATGGGAACGCATTGTCTCATTCATCAACCCAAATACTCAATGTTTGACCGTTGGGTTGAAACCGGGTTGTTAGATGTTTTGGAGCAAGAAGGTGTAGGTTGCATTCCATTTTCGCCTTTAGCACAAGGTTTGCTCACCGATAAATATTTAAAAGGCGTGCCATCTGATTCGAGAGTGGCAAAAGGTGTCGGCTTTTTAACCGAAAAAAATTTAACCGAAGAACGATTAAATAAAATAAGACAGCTCAATACAGTTGCCGGTGAACGCGGACAAACTTTAGCGCAAATGGCGATGGCTTGGTTGTTAAAAGATGCGCGTGTAACTTCCGTGCTTATTGGTGCAAGCAAATCTGAACAAGTTCTTGATGCAGTAAATTGTTTGAAAGCTGAACCCTTTGTTAAAGAAGAATTGAATAAAATTGAAGAAATTTTAAAATAATTAAAATATTTTTCAAAAAAATTTGCACAATCGAAAAACATTTATTTACTTTGTATTTCAAAGTAATTTGTAGTTATGAAAACGCAGGAAGAACAACTTTCAGAACTGAAACAGATCAGAAATTTAATGGAACGCTCATCGCGTTTCATCGGTTTGAGCGGATTTTCCGGCATTGCCGCCGGCACTTGCGCTTTAATTGGCGCATTTATTTTGTATCGTTATTTGAACGCCGTGCCGTTTGAAGGCGATTACCTCAACTATTGGAAAGCGGTTCACAGTCAAAAATGGAGTGTGGGTTATCGCACTTTTTTATTTTTAGACGGTGCCGGCACGGCACTCGCAGCAATTATTTTCGGCGTTTATTTCACAATGCGCAAAGCCAATAAAAAAGGACAAAGTATTTTTGATAAAACGGCATTTCGATTACTTTTCAACATGGCAATACCACTTATCACGGGTGGGGTGTTTTGTCTTGCTTTACTTTACTACAATTTAATTTTTCTCATCCCTGCAAGCACTTTAGTTTTTTACGGCTTGGCATTGGTCAACGGCAGTAAATTCACGCTGCACGAAGTTCAGTATCTCGGTTTCAGCGAAATTATTTTAGGACTTGTCGCACTCTTTGTCGTTAACTATTCAATCGAAATTTGGGCGTTGGGTTTCGGCATACTGCATATTATTTACGGTGCGTTTATGTATTTTAAATATGAGCAGTGAGCAATGAGTTTTGAGTAATGAGATGTTACAAGCGCAAAGCTCATTGCTCAAAGCTAAAAGCTAAAAAACCATGAAAGATATTTTCAATAATTTAAAAAATAAAGCCTTTGATAATCAAGTACGTTTGAGCATAATGTCTATGCTCATGGTAAATGATGCGGTGGATTTTTCCACTTTCAAAGAGATGCTCGAATTATCGGACGGTAATTTGTCGAGTCATTTGAGTTTTTTGGAAAACGAAAAATATATTTCAGTACATAAACATTTTATTGGTAAACGTCCTAAATCATCTTATACCGCAACAGAAATTGGGAGAAAGGCTTTTTCAGATTATTTGAATGCTTTGGATAAATTGATAAAACAAACGAATATTTAGTCGGTTAGTCAGTTGGTCTTTAAACTTTTAACTTTTAAATCTAAGAAATGAAAAAACGTTTTCCAATTTTACGAACGAGTATAATTACCGTTGTCGGTGTACTTGCTTTAATTTATCAGTATTCAGATGCTGATTCAACTTTTTTTACTGATGATGTATTTACCGGTTTTTATCATTAATCGGTGCGCTCATTTTTTCAATAATTATTATAAAAGACTTGATTTCGTTTAATAAATCACAATCCTACGTTAGTTTAGGACCTACTTTAACCGGAGTTTTATTTTTAGCAGTTATGTTAGGAGCTTACAACTATTACAAGCAGCGAGATGATGTTCCATTATTAATTGAAGCAAGCAGGAGCGATGAACGGATTGAATTACGAAGCGATAATTCTTATAAATATTCAAGATTTGAAAGATTAGGTAATGATTATTTTAGAGGCAATTACGAAATAAAAGACAGCCTTATTATTTAAAAAGGGGTTGAAAATATTTTCGGATTCAATACCAATAAATTTTTGTTAAGGGAAAAAGAAAAAAAAATTTACTGTTTAGGCAGCGATAAGAGAATTTTCGATACATTGTTTTTTCGAATTAACAAAGACAATAGAAGAAAATAAAACACTCAATCATAAATCTATCAATCACATCAACCGTGATTATTTTTTTGTAATTAAACTTTGTAAAACAAAGTAATTTGTAATTTTTTAAATCTTTTTTATGAAAATCAATTTTTTAATTCTTGTTTTTTCGACGGTAATTTTTAGAATACTTACCGTCAATTTATTTTTTATCGCGTTTAGTGCAATAGTGCGTTTTTATCGTCGATTTTATACACTGCGCGAAAAAATTTTACATAC
>JAYTNA010000145.1:0-3127 GCA_043748865.1 Saprospiraceae bacterium | reverse complement strand
AGAAATGGTCATTCAGTGCGACTTGGCAATATATCGGTGCGCAACGACTCGCCGACAGATATTTAGTGCCACACCGTTATCAACACCATTACGAACCTTATTCGCCGAATTATTCTTTGGTGAACGCTTCCGTTAATCGCACGTTCGGCAAATTAGAAATTTACGGCGGCGCGGATAATATTTTCGGTTTCGTTCAGCATTTACCCATCATCGCTTACGACACACCGACAAGTATTTATTTCGATGCCACACAAGTTTATGCACCCATGTTCGGCACAAAAATTTATGCGGGTTTGCGGTGGCGGTTGTGATTTTTTTTGTAAGTGAAATGAAAACGCTCTCAATATCTTTTGATGTTGAGGGCGTTTTGTTTTTGTAAGAAAAAAGTTTTTTAGATTTATAAAACACATTATCTTTGTACAAAAAAATTTGAAGCCATGACAAAAAGTATCATTATCACTTTCAATGAAGCTGACGAAGGCTTTTTAATGCCTTTATTTAAACGATTAAAAATTAAAATTCAAGCGACAACATCCACTAAACAAGTTGAACAAGAAGATCGCGTACCTACAAAGGAAGAGTTTCTAAGTGATTTACGCGAATCCGTCGCAGAAATGCACGCTCATATGCGCGGCGAAATAAAATTACAATCTGTCGAAGATTTTTTGAAAGAACTTAAAGCAGAATCAACCGGTGTATGAAAATAGAACTGATGCTGAAATTTAAGCGCAACGCCAAAAGGTTGAATAAAAAATACCCATCGTTTGTCTTAGACTTAGAGAAAAAATTAGCTGAACTTATTGAAAACCCTTTTGTCGGTGAATCACTTGGTCAAAGTTGTTATAAAGTCCGTATGGCAATTACTTCAAAAGGAAAAGGTAAAAGCGGGGGTTCTCGCCTGATTACATGCATTAAAATACAACATGAAACCATTTATTTGCTCACCATTTATGATAAATCCGAACGCGAAGACTTGGACGAAGATGAGTTGGACGAACTTTAGGACAAATTTAAATAAAATAGAAACGCGCTCAATATCTTTTTGATTTTGAGCGCGTTTTGTTTTGTGAAAAAAGGTGTTAACGCAAAAAAGTATGTTGTAATGAAACTAAGAACCGGTTGATGCGTTGTAGCGTTTTTTTTTGCCATGTACGGACTGCGCTTCATTTTTTGCGCCTCCCTTTCTAAAGTTTCAGAATCAAAAATTCCTTTAGCATCTAAAAGTTTATCCGCCATGATTGTAGCTTGCTTAAACTTAAATTCAAGCAAAGTTTGTTTCAATTCTTTCAATTGCTCATCGGTCAAACCGCCAGCCATAACTTGCAGTAACTCCAATTGTGCGGCATTGAACGGAAACTTTAAAGCAGCAGTAGCACCCATTTTTATTTCTAATTAAGGTTCAGAATTTAATTTACCTTGACAAAGATAAATACGCTAAAACTAACTTCCAAATAATTATAAAGCAATGTAGTTACAAGACTCAGTCTTTCCGCAGACATTTAGTTTTTTTATTCAGTGACGGACACTTACGCGAGTGGAATATTTACAATAATGGGTATTCACGAAATTTATAAAATTTAAAGCCTTGTCTTTCGATAATATCGCGTTCTTTATCATCCGGACAAATAACAATATAATCTCCGCCAAGATATACTTTATAAGTATTCAACTGTCTGAATAACTCTCCTAATGATGAAATCTTAGTTTTAACTTCAATTTGTAAAGTCTGTGTGAGTGGGTCATCATACTTATCTTTTGTTATTTGGGTCCATTTTATTTCTCCTGTAACTTTTTTTTCACTAAAATCAATACCTGTAACATAAAGCTTTGAATAAGTAAATATAGCAGATAAATCAATAAACCCAATTATATTTTTTGGTGTACTATATCCACTTGAAGAAGTTGTTGATTGAGATGTAACCGGGTATTCCCATTTTAATATTATAAGTTTTGATTCATCTCTTGCAGGTAAATTATTTAATGAAAGTCCACCAAAATTGTTTAATCCATTTATTTCAACTTGCAACTTACTTATTGCAACATCTATATCGTTTATGTTTTGTGAGTCAATTTTTGCTTGATAATTTTCATCTTTATTTTCACCAATGTTTTTTGCTTTAAAAATCCTCTCTTTGAACATCAAAATTTGTTTGTTTAGAGATTCTAAATAAATTTCGACAACTTTTTCTGCGTTATGTTTTAATTTTTCTGCATAGCTTCTGTCCCAGCCTCCTGTCAGATTAGGATACAAGTCTTCTATAATTTTATGTAAATTTCTATCTACCCACTTTAGAATTTCATCGTGCTTAGGGCTTTTCAAATCTTCATCAAAAAAACCTAGTTTTTGTTGTAATGTTTTTGCTTTGGGTTCAGCCATGATTGTATTAATTGTTTTTATTTCAAAAAATATTTATTGAATTCAATTATGAATGTAAATATCAAATCATTTTTTAATTTCACCAAATTTCCAAGCTATAATTTCCAAAAAAATGTTCCCACCACCCATACCGAGCAATAGAAACATTTATCATCCATCATTCAATCACCGTTACTTTCAACACATCGGTACCTACACGTTTGTGAATCGGCATCGAACTTAAGATTGACCAGCTCGCAATAAGTGTTTCCACTAAACAAAAAAAACGTAACCGCTCGAAAAAGTTTATAAACTTTTTTGTGGTATCAATTGCGTCTCATGACGCAACTCGCTCACAATCGTTTGATAGTTTTTGTAATTGTAAAATGAGGCGGATGTAAGTCGACCATTTTTAACAACTTCCGCAAATTGACAGCATTGATGCGATTTAGTTTTAACAAGTCAATCGTCGCACGACCGATTGGTGTGATACCAACCATATACAAATCGTTATCACTCCATTGAAAATGATTGGTCCAAATATCTTGTCGAGGGTGAAAGAGTCTCGCAATTTGTTGCGTTAGCGGGTCTGTATGTTCAATTTTGTCGCGCTTATTGTTGTTGCAGATGCCGCAACTCCGCGCTAAATTTTCTAATTCTGTCTTGCCGTTGAGTATAAGGGGAGTGATGTGTTCGTAATGAAAAAAATCAGTCGAAAAATTAGAAGGCAAAACGCAATATTCGCAATAACCTCGTGACAATTCAAGAATC
>JAYTNA010000144.1:0-2901 GCA_043748865.1 Saprospiraceae bacterium | reverse complement strand
TGCGTCTTTTAGCTCCGACGTAACTTGAGTACAAGTTAGTCTCGCTGAAACTTCGTTTTTGCCCAGGGCGGCGTTGTAAAGCCTCGCAATAGTGGAACTCAAATGTCTGAAATAGCAAGTGGGAAGAAAGGTGCGCCACTAATAGACATGACACCGATGGTAGATTTAGGTTTTTTGCTTATCGCTTTCTTTATGTTGGCAACAACGTTAGCGAAACCGAAAGCAATGGAACTTATTAAACCGGCGAAGAAAGATATAAAGGATCCTGATCCTCCTAAAGTCAATAAAAAACGCGTTTTAAGTATTCTGTTGGGTGAAAATAACAAAGCATATTTTTACCAGATTGCAGAAGAAGAAATCGCGTCCGGCAAATGGGCAATTGATTCGGCTGATTTTTCTGCAAACGGTGTGCGTAATTCTATTTTGGAGCGCAGAAAAGCGGTAGGTGAAGTGCCGGGTTTAACCCCGGATTCAATCATCGTACTTATTAAGGGTACACCTAAAGCGAAATATAAAAACATGGTGGATATAATGGACGAAATGCGCATCACCAATAGCAGATATGCTTTAGTGGATCGCGACAAAATAGACACCATTATCATGGAAAGTTTAGGTTTGATGAAAAAATAGGTAATTCAGTTATCAGTTATTAGTTATCAGTTGTTTTTTAACTAACTGACTAACCAACTAACTAAATGCATAACCAATTAACGAAGTAAAAAATTTATTAAAAAATTAAAAACACCGAATATGGAATTAAATGATGTCCGGAAATTATCGGTTGACGATATTGTATTTTCGGGTAGGAATAAATCTTACGGTGGTTATGCTTTGCGCCAATTGTACGGGCAAAACGTAATCAGAGGTGCTATCGGTGGTGTGATTCTTGCGGCTTTATTATTGGCTTGGCCTGTACTGTCAGCAAAACTCTTTGGTCTTTTTGAGAAAAAAGAAAAATTAGAGTATAAGCCAGTTGATTTGGCGGAAGTTCCACCAACAGATCCAAAAACAAAGCCGCCGCCGCCGCCGCCGCCGCCGCCGCCGCCGCCGCCGCAACGTCCGGTAATTAGATTTGTGCCGCCGATTGTGACGATTAAAGAGCAGCCTAAAGACAAACCGCCACTTCCACCGGATCCGCCAAAAAATATAGATATCGGTACGAAAGATATCAAAGGTGATACGTCTGTTAAAGCTTATGTAAAACCTGTTGAAGCACCGCCGCCGCCGCCGAAAGAACCGGAACCGGAAAAGCCGAAAGAGGACGTGAATAAAGTTTTCACGGTCGTTGAACAAAAACCGGAATTTCCAAACGGTGATGCAGCGATGTTCAAATACTTACGCGACAATATTAAGTATCCGGCAATTGCCCGCGAAAATAATATTGAGGGTACAGTTTATGTGGGCTTCGTTGTTAATACTGATGGTTCTATCACCGATGTAAATATTAAACGCGGTGTTCAAGGCGGTTGTTCCGAAGAAGCCTTGCGCGTAGTTGGACAAATGCCGAAATGGACGCCGGGTCGTCAACAAGGTCGTCCGGTGCGTGTAGCTTATACGTTGCCTGTAAAATTTAAATTGGAATAATTTGATTTTCGATTTTCGATTTCTGATTTTCGATTATAAAAAACCTCGCCGGTGTATGCCATCGAGGTTTTTTTTATAAATTTTTTTCGATTTTCAATTTAATTGCTAATCATCAATAAGGTAGAGAGGTGCACGTAAGTTGTATGCTGCCGCTGAAATTTTATTTGCAATAATATACTAATTACCCTCGACGAATCACCAAGTCTCGTTGAGGGTTTTAAAATTAAACAGTAATATTTATGAAAATAATCGTTGCTATTTTTTTATGCATTCTATTTTTTTCAAAACCCGTAAAATGCGCACCGGTGTATCAATTTTCAAATTTGCAAATTGATACAATAGAACAGCCTTACTTAATGCCTTGGGGAGAAAGTGAGCCGAAAAAAAAATATACTTTTAGCAATTGTTTTGAAACTAAACCGGAATTCCCTGGAGGCGATGCTATGCTATTCAAATTTATTCGTGATAATATTCAATATCCAAAATTTAAAGGAGTAGATTATATAGGCGGAAAAGTTTTTGTAGGTTTTATCGTGAATAGCAACGGCTCGATTTCGGATGTTAAAGTTTTAAGTGGTCTCGAAAAAAGATTTGATGAAGAAGCCGTTCGTATTGTAAAATTAATGCCAAATTGGATACCTTCTCGACAACAACAACTTCAAAACCTTAAAGTCAGGTATACACTGCCTATTAGATTTCATAGGGAATAATTTTTAGTATTTCATCCTCGTCGAGCCTTCGAGCCTCGACGACGGTTTTAAAAATTAACCATTAATCATTAACAATTAACAATTATAAAATTGTGTCTTGCGCAAACGGCAATTCATTCGGATAATCGGTTGTAAAATGCAAGCCGCGCGATTCTTTTCGAATAGATGCCGAGCGTGTGATAAGATAGGCAATTGTAATTAAATTGCGCAGTTCGCAAAGTTGCGGTGAAAGGATGGTGGTATTATAAAGGTCTTCAACTTCTTGATAGAGGATAAACAACCGATCAATCGCACGTTTCAAACGTACATTCGAGCGGACGATGCCGACATAATAACTCATCGTATCTTTCAATTCTTTTGTACTTTGGGTGAATAAAACCATTTCTTTAGGCTGCGTTGTGCCTTCGGCATTCCAATCAGGAATATCTTTTTGAAATTTCATTTTATCTACGTATTTCAAAGTATCTTCAGCGATGCGGTGTGCAAAAACCAATGCTTCGAGTAAAGAATTGGAAGCCAAACGATTGGCACCGTGCAAACCTGTACAGCTGCACTCGCCGCAAGCATAGAGGCGATCAATACTACTGTGTCCTTCTTCATCTACTTT